>NZ_CEWOCJ010000008.1:0-147646 GCF_982512915.1 Flaviramulus sp.
TTTAATAGATAAATCTTAACCCTTTTTGAAAAAAATCAACACTGTAAATATTAAAGTGAGTAATTTCAATTTAAAATAAAGAGGAAACTAAAGAAAGAAATTCCAAACCACTCCAAAACGAACTGTGAAATCTCTATATGGATAATTTGGTGCAGCAAAATAATTGTATCCTGTAAATGCAGAATTAAAATGCTCTGCTTTTAAATAGATGCGCGTTTGACGAATTTTAGCATTTAAAAAGAAATCTAACCTTGGAAAGCCTCCAAATTCTCTTTCATTTTGCACATAAAATTCTGCTAATAAAGGACTGTAACCATTCATATAGTACTTAGAAAAGTAGTTTAAAGTCACTCCTGTTTGTAAAAACATAGCTTTTTTGAATAAATGACTAGAAAAGTAAAAGGTGTTTCGGGATGTAATTTCTGGAACATTTAAGACATTATCATCATCTTTTACGTTTTGATATAATATGGTGTTGTTTAAAGCAAATTTGCCAAATTTTATTTCATTCTCAAACTTTAGTCTTAAATAAGTAATCGTATTATTATTTTGAAATGGTTTTATTTGCGCTTTAACATTTGTATCTATAGTTGCATCATCTATTTTAAAATAAACATAATCGCTTAGTGTATTTAAATCTACCGAAACATTAGCAAGTTTTTTGTATTTTATTTGAAAAGCAAGTTGTTGTGTTTTGATGTTTGTAAAATTATTTTGCCAGTTATAGCTTAAGTAATCACTTTGATAAAGAAGCATATTATAATTTGGCGCTTGTGAACTGTGATTTAATGAAGCTGTAGCCGCAATATCATCATTTAGCTTAAAAGTTGCTATTGCTTTTACAAAGTTTCCATCAAAATCTCCAGAAATGTTTAATCCAGCTTCTCCATCTAATATAAAGCCTTTATATTGTTTATTATATTTACCTCCTACTGAAAAAATATTCCCTTTTAATCTGTTAACTATAGTGTTTCCGTTTAAAATAACTAATTTATCATAACCATAATTATAGTTATTGCTAGTTACATTGAATTGTAAATTACCGATCAAATTATTACTGTAATTTAATTCAACTTGATTGTAAAAATTCTCTAAAGTTGCTCTGTCTTTTAACCCAGAAGACTTAAAAGCAGCTCCAAAAAAACTTGTATTTACAGAAGTTTGATCAAATTGAAAATATTTATCCTCAAAAGACATAACATGACCAATACTTAGCTTGTTACTTGACAGGGAATCTTTTCCTCTTATAATTTTATAATTATGCTCTAAATGAAACCTTTTACCTCTTAATATACTTTCAGCATTTTCAAAATTAACTTCTAAAATAGAACGATCGATAAACTCTGGATCTCCACTTTCAAAATTTTCTACACTAAAATCTTGGAGACCACCATTTTCTTGATTTAATAAATCTTGTGTAACCACGTGCCCTCTTATATTGTATCGATTGTTTTTTGTTTTATAATTTGTAGTAAATCTAAAATTACCTGTACTTGTTAAAATATGTTGATACTTTCCTAAAGAACGCAGTCCTTTATATGCTATTGAAAAATTGAACTGTGGTGATGTATTTACAGTAAAAAACGAATCGGCCAATTGACCCTGCTCGAAAGCTGATTTATAAAAAAGCTCTGTAAAAGGAGTTGGAACACGATAATAATTAATATCCTCAATCTCCATATAATTGAAATGCCTTGCGATTGCTCCAAAATCTGGCATTAAGTTGGTGTTTTCAAAGTTAAATGTTAAACTATTATATGTTTGACCTATGTTAGAAAATGGTATTAATCCAAAATTATCTTTTCTGAGGTAATTAAACTTATATTCTTTTTGAATAGTTAAAGTTGTATCAACAAAAGTTGTATCATTTTTATGAGAAATAATTAAGTAGTCTTGAATTTTAGCCTTAATAGTTTCGGAATTTGAATCACTTGCAACTTTACTAGTTTTGGTACTTGTTGTATCTTTATTAGCTCTTTGTACAGTAGGTCTATCTATGGTTCGTCTTATCGATTTATCTTGGGCATTTAGGCCAATACAAAGAAAAAGAAAAAGAAAAACAAAGTTTAATTTATTCATAGATGAAAATTTCCGAGGCAAAAGTAATTATTTGAACGTAAAGTGAAGATAAATATTTTAAATAATGAAGGCTCTGTTTACATAAAACAAATTAAATTATATTTCTAACAAAGCAAATTATAAGTTTATCAATATTTTAGCCGTATGCTTTTAAAAAGTTTTTCAAATTTTAATATGGAATGTGGTACTGATGAAGCTGGACGTGGTTGCCTAGCAGGACCCGTTACTGCTGCGGCTGTTATACTTCCTGATTATTTTTCGAATATCATTCTTAACGATTCCAAAAAACTTAATGAAAAGAAACGAGACCTTTTAAAACCTATTATTGAAGCAGAAGCTTTACATTTTGGTGTCGCGCACATTTTTCAAGAAGAGATAGATGCCATTAATATACTCAACGCTTCTATTTTAGCCATGCATAAATCCATTCTTAAATTAAGTATTAAACCTGAGTTTATTATTGTTGACGGGAATAAATTTAAACCTTTTGAAAATATTCCCTTTGAGACAATAATTAAAGGTGATGGAAAATATTTAAGTATTGCTGCAGCTTCCATTTTAGCTAAAACTCACCGAGATGATTTTATGAATAATATTCATGAAGAATACCCAATGTACAACTGGAAACAAAATAAAGGCTACCCAACCAAGGAACATCGTGAGGCTATTAGAAAATATGGTATAACAAAATATCATAGAAAATCCTTTAGATTACTTCCAGAACAATTAAAGTTGACCCTGTAGGTTTCTAATGACTTAAAAATATATTAGGTTTGTAAAAATTAATTCATTTTATGAGATTTTTTTATTTTACCCTCACAACACTTTTCTTTTTTAGTTGTAACACTAATGAAATAAATCGAAAAGAGCTCATTGATTTTGTTCCGGATAACACTATCATTATTATAAAATCTGTAAATATTGAAGGGTTAAAAAACAGTATCAATAACAGTGATTTTCTTCAAGAAATTTCAAAAAGTTATTCCTATAAAAACTTTGAGAATAAATTAAAAAATTTATCATTTATAAATCCTTCAAATGAAATTATCATTTGTATTTCTAAAGATTTAAATGACAGCACCCAATTAGCAATTGCAACTAAATATCATAAAAATTTATTTTCAACGGGTTCTTTTAAGGATTACAGTGAAGAGACATTGAGCCATAAAAATAAAACGATTACAAAACACACAATAAAAAATGATGCTTTTTACAGTACTTTAATAGATAGTATCTTTTTTGCCTCTTCCTCTAAAACAATAATTGAAACTATTTTTGATAAAAAACATAGTGATGTAGAACTTAAGAAGATTTATAAAACACTTAATAATGACAAGACGTGTTCTGTTTTGTTAAAAACAGAACACTCATTTATTAAATCATTTTTTATTGAGGATTCCATTAACGCAAAAACATTTGCAAATTACTTAGCCTTAGATATTGATATCAATCAAAATAACCTATTAATAAATGGTGTTAGTAGAGCTATTGATTCATTAAGTTTAATTAATATTTTCAAAAACACGGTTCCACAAGAAAATCAAATCCAAAACGTAACACCATCAAATAGTGATGGCTTATTGAGTTTTACCTTCAATGATTTTGAAATTTTTAAAAACAATTTAGATATATTCAACAAAAAAAAATCCACACAAAACAGTTCAAATTTATTTAATGAAATTAATGAAATTGGCGTTATTTATGAGGATAAAAACCGTGCAATTGTTTTAAATTCTATTGACATTATAGCTACTAAAGACGCTCTTTTAGGCGAACAAACTATTGTTGAAACTTACAGAGAAGTTGATATTTATAGTTTTAGTAATCCGAATGTTTTTTCAGAAACTTTTTCACCGTTAATAAGAGCAAAACAACAAGAATTATACTGTATTTTAGATCAGTTTTTTGTGTTCAGTAATAACACCGAAATGCTTCAAAATGTTATTGCAAATTATCAAAATAAAACAACTTTAAGTTATAGTGATAACTTTAAAAACATAAAAAAACAACTAAGTGATGCTTCATCTTTAATTCAAATAGTAAACCCTGCTACTTTAAAATCAATTCTGAATAAAAATTTTATTGACGAAAACCATAATTTCAATCTTACTAACTACAACACATCTGCGATTCAGTTTATTTATGATAGCAATTTTGCTCATGTTAATGCTGTTGTAAAAAGAAATCAAACAAAAAAACAGTCAAATTCGGTTTCAGAAATTCTTAATATAAAACTTGACAAATATTTATTAATCGATCCTCAATTTGTAATTAACCATATCACTAAAGAGAAAGAGATTGTTGTTCAAGATGTTAACAATAATTTATATTTAATTTCTAATAAAGGAAAGATACTATGGAAAAAACCTATTAAAGGTGCTATTTTAGGGCGCATTGAACAAATAGACATTTACAAAAACGGAAGGCTACAACTTGCATTTGCAACACCTAATAACGTTTACGTTATTGATAGAAATGGAAATAACGTAGCACCTTTTCCTGGTAAATTTAATGATGAAATCACACAACCTTTATCTGTTTTTGATTACGATAAAAACAAAAACTATCGATTGGTAGTTACCCAAGGAAACAATGTATTAATGTATAATGTTAATGCGAAAACTGTTCAAGGGTTTAATTTTAAATCGACTAATGAAAGCATTATTAACCAACCAAAACATTTTAGAATAGGCAGTAAAGACTACATAACTTTTAAAACTATAAATAATTTTTTTATTTTAGATAGAGTTGGCAAAATACGAGTAAAACCAAAAACTTCTGTTAAGTATTCAAATCAACCCGTTTTTTTGCACAACAATACATTTACAACCACCAATATTGATGGCGATTTAATTTCAATTGATATTAAAGGAAATATTACTACTAAAACAATAAATCTATCTAACAAACATTCTATTGATGCAAGTAGTAAAACTCTTGTAACTTTAAGTGAAAACAAATTATCTATAAAAAATAAAACTACGGAATTAGATTTTGGAGATTACACAATCTGTAAACTATTCTATTTAAAAGATAAAATTTATGTGGCTGTTACAGATTTGCAAACACACAAAATTTACCTTTTTGATAGTCAATCAAATTTAATTTCAAATTTTCCTGTTTATGGTAATTCTTTAATAGATTTAGATAATATAGATTCTGATAATAATCTTGAATTTGTTACAAAAGGAGAGCCTAACTCAATAATTTTATATCAAATTAATTAACCATCTACTTTTCAACATAAATAGTTTAATAAATATGTTTAAGTTCTCTTTTATAAATAGAAAGTAATCTTTATATTTATCCAGCTATTAATCAAATATTTACAAGAACTCCTTAGTATTAATTATAATAATTTTTTCGATTAGTTTATAAATCTAATATGAAGTAAAACTCCTATAAAAATATTACGATAACCAAATCGCAAGTCCTCGAATCTTTCGGAACGTCAAAGTTTATTCTTTGGCGTTCTTTTTTTAATATTAATTAAACTTAATTTAATAGTATTGCAGAGATAAAAAATGTATTCATGATTTCACGTAAAAATGCCTCCATTTCAAAGTTTATTATTCACAAGGTTGGAAACAAATTCAACGACACCAAAAATGTTTTCTCAGAAAAGTTAGTTGATTTTGATGAAGCTAGTTACGATTTAATGTTACCGTTTCTTTTGAAACCTTTTTGTAGCGTGGTACAAAGCTATCGTTTTAATCACCATGCAAATATTTCGTTAAACGAAATTAATAGTTATAGTGCACAAATTTTTAATGATGACGATGCTTTTGTTGAAGTTTCAAAACATATTGTAACACATCTTTATGAGCAATCAAATTCTGCAAATATAAAGACTGGTGATGTTTTAATTGTGATATTTGAAGGTATCGAATTTAGAGACATCACTACCAATGCTATTGGTCTATTTAAAATAGAAAACAAGGTTAATTTCTTCCAAACTTACCTTGAAAATAAAAGCTATGATGTACTAGTCCAAAAAGGAATTAGCTCAAAAAAAGTAGATAAAGGTTGTTTAATTTTAAACCAATCAGATAATGAAGGCCATATTGTTTTAAGTGTAGATAATAACAGTTACGATGCGCAATATTGGATTAATCATTTTTTAAATATTAAATATGCTGATGATGCCAATAATCATACGAAACAATACTTGGAATTATGTAAAGACTTTTCAACAGAGATCATAAAAACTAGTTATGGAGCACAAGAACGTAATACTTTTTTAGCAAAAACGATTGACTTTTTTAAGGAAAATGAAGTGATTAATATCGAACGTTTTAAAGAAGATCTTTTTGAAGACGAAAAACAAATAAAAGCATTTGAAAATTTTAAAAAAGAATATGAATGTGAGCAAAATATTGTAATTAGAAATCAATTTGATGTAGCTGAAGAAGTGGTTAATAAAGAAAAACGAAAAATAAAAACAGAAATAAAACTTGACACTAATATCCAGATAAAATTAGATATAGATGCTCCAGATGCCTCTGCAGAATATTTGGAGCGCGGTTATGACGATGAGAAGAAAATGCATTATTACAAGGTGTTTTTTAATGCAGAGAATTAAAACAATTATTTAAATAAGAGATTTTATATTAGCATAAGAGTTTTCAAGAGCTTCTTGTACTTGATTCGTATTTAGCCATTCTACCTTAGTAATACCCTCTTCTTCTTGGGCATATAAATTGCCTTTAAAACTGGTTTTCATTTCAAACCAATAAGTAACTTTTATTTTGTAGCGTCCATTACGCTTAAAAATATGATAGGTAGTTTCTAGGGGTTTTGTAATTTCTAGACCGTTCACGCCGGTTTCTTCAGAAACTTCTCTTATTGCAGTATTCTGAATAGTTTCTTTACCTTCTATCTTACCTTTGGGTAAATCCCATTTATCGTTTCTATAAATAAATAAAATTTCACCCCTATCATTATAAACTTTACCGCCACCGGCAATTACATTAGGGAGCTTTTTTAAGAATTTTTTTATGAGCTTATCTTTATTTTTATGAATCAATCTAACCTCTTCTAAACTAGAATTATTAAGCTTATTTATAACTTTTTTAATATTTACAGTGTTAAGTAAATAATTTTTAAAATTTGTCTCTTTTTCTACCAACGTAGTTAAAATCATTGGCTTGTCCCCAACAAAAACTTTATACATATCAAACTGTAATTAACAATTTAGTTGTGGTAAAAATATCATTTTTACTCACAATGCACGCATTGTTGAAAAAAATATTTTTATTACCCTTTATGCATTGCTTGTAATATAAATTTATATGTAATTTTGTCTTTATGATTTTTAATAAAGAAACTGCTAAAAAAACCGCCGAAGTTTTACTGCAAATTAATGCCATAAAACTTAGTCCAAAAGAACCATTTACTTGGGCCTCTGGTTGGAAATCACCAATTTATTGTGATAACCGTATTATTTTATCTTTCCCACCTATTCGAAATTACATAAGAGAATCTATGGCTAAACATATTGAAAAACAATATGGCAAACCAGATGTTATTGCAGGTGTAGCAACTGGAGCTATAGGAATTGGATTATTAGTAGCTGAATATTTAGGATTACCTTTTATATATGTTAGACCAGATGCTAAGGGTCACGGACGTAAAAATCAAATTGAAGGATTTGTTGAAAGCGGACAAAACGTTGTAGTAGTTGAAGATTTAATTAGTACAGGAAAAAGTAGTTTAAACGCTGTTATTGCTCTAAAAGAAGCTGGTGTCAATGTAAAAGGCATGATAGCAATTTTCACCTATGGCTTTGATGTAGCAACCGAAAATTTCAAAAAAGAAAACATTCTTCTTCATACATTAAGTAACTACGAAAATTTATTAGAAAAAGCATTAGAGACTAATTACATTTCAGAAAAAGAATCAAAAACATTATTAGAATGGAATTCCAATCCTAGTGAATGGAACGCTTACTAATATAACTATTCAAAATAAATTAAATTATGAATTTAGAATCGCCAAAAGTTGGTGTTAGTAAATCACCCCAGGAAGTTTTTGACTTTTTATCAAATATTAAAAACTTTGAATCCTTAATGCCTGAAAACATCAGTAAATTTGAAGTTTTAGACGAGGATAAATTTTTATTTGCCCTAAAAGGAATGCCAGAGATTATCCTTAAAAAAAAGGAAGTTATAGCTCCAAACAAAATAGTTTTAGGTGCAGCTGGTGGTAAAATAGATTTTATTTTAATTGGAAATATTATACAAATCGATGAAGCTTCAAGTGAAATTCAATTAGAATTTTCTGGAGATTTTAACCCAATGATGGCTATGATGATTAAAGGTCCAATAAATAAATTTATTGAGACTTTGGTAACCAACATTCCAAATGCAATTTAGTATAATAGTGTTATTTCTTTAAGATCGAATTTTTTAACAATTTCGTCCTCCAAAACAATTAATAATTTACCGTATTTGGTAACTCCATTTATAAATCCAGAAAACAAAACACCTTCTGCACTTTTAAATGTTGAAGGCTTATTTTTTCTAAACAAATTAGCTTCATACTCACTTTTCACAGTATCGTACTCCCCTTTTTGAAGAAGCATAGAATACTCTTTAGTATATTTTATGATATGAAGTAAAATTTCATCTAGATCATAACTTACTCCTGTGACGTTTTTTAACGAAGAAGCCATAGGAAGATCTTGAAATTCTGTTTGATTAACATTAATCCCAATACCTATAATTGTAGAGTTTAATTTGTTTTTTATGACATTTTCTATCAAAATACCGCAAATCTTTTTATTTGCTGACAAAATGTCGTTCGGCCATTTAATATGCAAATCAGGAATATTCAAACTTTTCAAAGCCTTCAAAATTGCTAAAGAAATTGCCATACTAATATAGAAGGGAAATTCAACATCATGAACACTCAAGTCCTTAAACAAGCTAAACGTAAGGTTTTTACCCTTTCCAGACAACCATGAGGCACCCATTTGACCACGTCCATTGGTTTGATATTCGGCAACTACAACTGTATAATCTGCAACATCTTGTTTACTCATCATATCTTTTAAAAAAGAATTTGTAGAGTCGATGGCATTAAGTTTGACTATGTGCATATAAAAGTTACAATCTTATGATTATTTTAAACTATAAAGAACTAAAAAAATAATAACTTTGCACAAATTAAAAAAATTTAATGGCGAAAGAAAATAAAAGCGCAGATCAATTAATATCCGTAATCATAAGTGGCATAGAAGATGTTAAAGGTAAAGAAATAAATATTCTAGATTTAAGAGATATTGAAAACACTGTTTGTGACTACTTTATAATTTGCGAAGGGACTTCAAACACACAGGTAAATGCCATAGTTAATTCCATACAAAGAAAAGTAAGCAAAGAACTCAAAGACAATCCTTGGCATACAGAAGGTTTAGATAATGCCGAGTGGGTATTGATTGATTATGTAAATGTTGTTGTTCACGTGTTTCAAAAACAAATTAGAGAATATTACGATATTGAAAGCCTTTGGGGCGATGCAAAAACAACAGTTATACAAACTAGTTACTAAAAAAAGAAAATGGCAAACGATAAAAAAAATTTAAAAGAAAAAAAACCGAAATTTAGTCCTTACTGGATTTATGGTATATTAATAGCGGTTTTCTTAGGTTTTCAATTATTTAGTAGTGGAAGCTATCAAGAAGGCAATTCTACAACACCCTCAGAATTCTTTAAATACTTAGAAGCAGGTGATGTTGAAAAGGTAGATATTATTAAAAACACAAGGGTTGCAAAAGTATACTTAACAAAAGATGCTGAAGCAAAAGAAATTCACAAAAAATCTATCCCTCAAACTTTTATACCATCAGCAACTAAATTACCAAATTATAAATTTGAATTTGGAGATCTTCAAAATTTTGAAAATGAACTGAATGACGCTATAAGTGATTTAAGTTTAAAACCAATTGTTAAATTTGATACTGAAACTAACGATTGGGGGAATTTATTAATGGGAATTCTACCATTTATTCTTCTAATTGGTGTTTGGGTTTTTATTATGAGACGGATGTCTGGCGGAGCTGGTGGCGGTGCTGGTGGTCAAATTTTCAACATAGGAAAATCTAAAGCAAAACTTTTTGATCAAAACACTGAAGTAAAAACAACATTTAAAGATGTTGCAGGTTTAGAGGGTGCTAAAGAAGAAATACAAGAAATAGTAGACTTCCTTAAATATCCTGAGAAATACACAACTCTAGGTGGTAAAATCCCTAAAGGAGCTTTACTTGTTGGACCGCCCGGAACTGGAAAAACATTATTAGCTAAGGCGGTTGCTGGTGAAGCAAAAGTGCCTTTCTTTTCATTATCTGGATCAGATTTTGTAGAAATGTTTGTAGGTGTTGGAGCATCTCGTGTTAGAGATTTATTTAAACAAGCAAAAGAAAAATCACCATCTATTATTTTTATAGATGAAATTGACGCAATTGGTAGAGCTCGAGGTAAAAACGCGATGTCTGGAAGTAACGATGAACGTGAAAATACTTTAAATCAGTTATTAACTGAGATGGATGGTTTTGGAACTAATACAAATGTTATAGTAATTGCAGCAACAAACAGAGCGGATATATTAGATACCGCGCTGATGCGTGCTGGACGTTTTGATAGACAAATTTTTGTTGATTTACCAGATGTTAGAGAACGTAAAGAGATTTTTGAAGTACACTTAAGACCTCTTAAAAAAGCTAAAGATTTAGATTTAGATTTCTTGTCTAAACAAACACCTGGTTTTTCTGGAGCTGATATTGCTAATGTGTGTAATGAAGCTGCATTAATAGCTGCTAGAAACGGAAAAAAAGCTGTAGATAAGCAGGATTTTCTGGATGCAGTTGATAGAATCATTGGTGGTTTAGAAAAGAAAAATAAAATAATAACTCCAAGTGAGAAAAAAGCAGTTGCTTATCACGAAGCTGGACACGCAACAGTAAGTTGGATGCTCGAACACGCTGCACCACTAGTTAAAGTAACAATTGTACCTAGAGGACGCTCATTAGGTGCTGCATGGTATTTACCAGAAGAACGTTTAATTGTTCGACCTGAACAAATGCTTGATGAAATGTGTGCTGCTCTTGGTGGTCGTGCTGCAGAAAAAGTAATTTTCGATAAAATATCAACAGGCGCATTAAGCGACTTAGAAAAAGTAACCAAACAAGCAAGAGCTATGGTTACTATATATGGCCTTAGTGATAAAATTGGAAATTTAACATATTATGACTCTTCAGGACAAAACGAATATGGTTTCACCAAACCATATAGTGAGCAAACTGCAGAATTAATTGATAAAGAAATATCTGATATAATAGAAACCCAATATAAAAGAGCTATAAAATTGCTTAAAGATAACAAGGATAAGTTAACTGAACTAGCAGAGGTTCTTTTAGAAAAAGAAGTTATTTTTAAAGATAATCTTGAAAAAATATTCGGTAAGCGTGCTTTTGAAATAGAAGAACCTGAAAAACCTAGAAAAGAATTAGAAAAAAAAGAAGCTGAAAAATCAGAAGAGTCTTCAGATACTACTGAGTGAAAACTATAAAAGCATTTATTTTGTTAAGCTTTACTAAAAATCTTAAATTAACCGTATGGTTAATTTAAGATTTTTTATATTTGATGAACCTCAAAAGAATTCTGTTAATAGCAAATAATTAAATGAGCCTATTTAGAAAAATTTTTGGTTCAAAATCTGAACGTTCAGGTGATGAATTAAAATCTGATGATAGAGGCAAGTACATGCCAGAAATAAAACTACCGATAGACGAAAGGTTTACCATAAACTTTAAAGCTAACGGAGGTAAATTTTTGTATTGTGAAAATTTAGATGAAATATTTAAAAATTTAGAAAATATCATATCAGAGAATGACTGGGAAGAAAAAAAGGCTTTATTACTTGATGAAAATTTAGAAGAAAAATTTAAAAATTCAAACGTATTAGCTACAAAAAAAATAATAGATTCAACTTATTTCATTACAACTTGTGAAAATCTAATAGCAAATGATGGATCTCTGCTAATTTCATCAAAACAAATTTTCGAAAAAAAACTACCTGAATTACCAATTAACTTTATAGTTTTTTCAACTACAAGTCAAATTGTTGAAAATATTGGGGAAGGTTTAAGAGGTATCAAAAATAAAAACAGACAAAAAATCCCAACAAATATTACTACCATAAAACACTTTAAATCTGGTGATGAGAAAGACTTTTTAAGTTATGGTAGTAGCGCTAAAAATCTATACCTACTACTTCTAGAAGATTTATAGAATGAAAGAAATATTTATTAGGTTACTTTCGGGTTTACTATACGTTTCGCTACTAATTTTATCTTTAAATTTTGAACATTTATTAATAGCACTTTTCTTCATTTTTGGCTTAATCTGCATTGGGGAATTTAAAAAACTTATTCAACTTAAAAGTAATGTTCCTTTCATAATATTTATTATCATTTATATTGTTTTTGGCTTTTGGCAAACAGTTTTCAAGCTGAACGAGGGTTTAAATGAGGCCATTCAAATACTAATGGTAATATCAATATTTGTTGAATTGTTTTTAATCAAAGATTTGTTTTCTGAAAAAACCATTCCACTATTTGCCACTAAACGTTTTATTCTTACTACATTTTATTTATCAAGTTCTTTTGTGTTTTTAATACTAATTACTAATTATTATGAAAACTATAATCCTGATATATTATTAGGATCATTTATTTTAGTTTGGGTTAATGATTCGTTTGCTTATATAGTTGGAAAAAACTTTGGAAGACAAAAACTTTTTGAAAAAATATCACCTAAAAAAACAGTTGAAGGATTTTTGGGTGGCTTGTTTTTTTCATGTATTACCAGCTATTTTATTGCTACCTTTACAAATAGTTTAGATTTTACAAATTGGCTTATTTTAAGCATTATAATAAGTGTTTTTGGGACTTTAGGTGATTTGATCGAATCTAAATTTAAAAGACAGGCAAAGGTAAAAGATAGCGGTATTATAATGCCAGGGCATGGTGGGTTATTGGATAGATTAGATAGCATTGTTTTTGCTGCACCCTTTATTTATTTATTTTTAAGAATTTTACATTATGTTTCATAAAGAAGGCCGTAAAATTATAATTATAACATTTATTATTGTTATATCTGGATTTCTATTAGTAGATAATTTTATTAATATTATTTGGTTGAAAACCATTTTAATGACTCTTTTATTTACTTTTTTAATACTAATTCTTCAGTTTTTTAGAAACCCAAAACGTCACACATTATTTAATGAAACTCAAGTAATTTCACCTGTAGATGGAAAAGTTGTTGTTATTGAAGAAGTTTTTGAAAAAGAATACTTTAAAGAAAAAAGATTACAAGTAAGTGTTTTTATGTCACCCATAAATGTACATGTAACGCGTTACCCAGTTGGAGGGCATGTTATATTTAGCAAATACCACCCGGGTAAATACTTAGTAGCATGGCATCCCAAGGCTAGTGAAGAAAACGAGCGCACAACTGTCGTTGTTGAAAATGAAACTTATGGAAAAGTTTTACATAGACAAATAGCTGGCGCATTAGCAAAACGAATTGTAAATTATGCTAAACTTAACGATAAAGTAATTCAAGGAGGTGAATCTGGTTTCATTAAATTTGGGTCTAGAGTTGATTTATTTTTACCGTTAGAAACAAATATTAAAGTAACGCTTAATCAAAAAGTAAAAGGAGGCGAAACTGTTATTGCTGATCTTAATGAATAATGATATTTTAGACATAGAATTTCAACAAGCAGTTGCTCGCGTTAACGAACATACTGAGCCTTTTCCAGCAGATACTTTGCTAAAATTATACGCGTATTACAAAAAAGCAACTAACGATTATACTCGGCCAAGTAGTAAAAAACCAATAATTAATGCTTTTAAAACAAATGCACTTTTCCAAGCTAAAAATATTAGCGAAGACGAGGCTAAAAGAGCTTATATAGACTTAGTTAATAATTACTTTCTTTACAGAAAATAAAGTTTTATTATTTCTATTTTTAATGAAAAAATTAACTTTCTAATTTAGAATAACTAATTGATCACTATTTTTTTAATTCTAGCTTTTCAGCAAAATAATCACAAAAATCCTTCATTGTAGCTGTCATTCTTTCATCTTGAGTTGCTCTATTAAAAGTATCACTCATAGCTACCAATGTTTGATGAAAAAAAACTTTCATTTCATCAATAGGCATATCCTTAGTCCATAAATCTATCCTAAGTGTTTCTCTAGTTTTAGAATCCCATACTGCAAGCATCATGGCTTTGGCTTCTGCATTAGATATACCACCATCTTTAGCTGTCCAATGTAATGCTTCTGGAACTCGGTTTTCATCTAATTCAACATTTAGTTCTATTTTAGAAGTAATCTTATTTACCATTATTTTCGAGGTTTAAACTTTGAATTATTAAAAATTTCTTCACTACTTTTTATCAACATATCATTTAAAGGAACCTTATGTTCTTTCATGTAAGCACGAACAATTTGCCAACCTATATATTGCCCAACTCTTCCTGGTGAATTTGCATCAATATCTTCTAAAAAGAATTTAGAAAAAGGTGCCGAATTTATAAATCTACTTGGTAATTTAGAGTCTGTACTAAAAAGTAATTCACGCTCAACAAAATACCTCCAAATGTAAGCTTCATTATTTTTCACCCAATCTAATTGAGACTGAGAGTAACCAATACGCTCAGCGTCTGTTTTAAATGGAATTACAGCATCTTTAAAACAAAGTTCTTTACCAAAATAAATCATTTCATCCAATAAAGATTTTCTCTTTGGTTGATAAATGTATTTTTCGGCATAAGCCTGAGCTAAATCTACAACTACCTGTTTTTTGTCAAAGTTAGTTTTTAAATATACTGGAATATTATCATAAAAAGGATGTTCGCTTCCTAAATAAGTATCTAGAGCAATAACATCAATGCTATCAGTAATAATAACTTTACTCCTGTAATCAACATCATTAGTTGTTGTTATAACTCTGGGGACAATAAATTCTGGAAAATAATATTTTATATGATTAAATAAAGATTCTATTTCATTTTCAGTCTCATCAAAATCTTTGAAAACTTTATCTACTTCACTAAAAAGTTGAATTTGAAGGGTGTCTTGACTTTTAGCCAACCAAAATGAATCTTTAAACTTTTGAGAAAACATAAATGGATAAGCCGTTTTTAACTCAGGCAAACTCTCATCTGTCATGTTAGCAAAAAGTTTATCAAAACGTTCAATTTGAATCATAGTATTTATTACTGCTATTTCCTTTTCTAATAAATTTTCATTCTTACAAGAAACCGAGATAATAAGCAGAATCAATAATATTTTTGATTTCATATAAAACTTAAACGACATAAATTTTTATAAATTGAGCTGATAGCTTATTTTTGTTTACAAAGGTACTATTCTTAGATTTAAATTTATTTAAAATGCAGACAGAAAAAGTTGTAGAGTATATAGTTAATTGGTTAAAAGATTATGCAACAAATTCAGGAATGAAAGGTTTTGTTATTGGTATTTCTGGAGGTATTGACTCTGCTGTAACTTCCACACTTTGTGCAAAAACCGGTTTATCCCTTTTATGCTTGGAAATGCCTATCCATCAAGCGCAATCTCAAGTTAGTAGAGCATTAAATCATATCGAATGGTTAAAATCAAATTTTGATGATGTTAGTCTGACTCAAGTAAATTTAACACCCGTATTTGATAGTTTAGTTGATGCTTTACCAGCTGTTGAAGATGAAGCCAATAGATTTATGTCTTTAGCCAATACAAGAGCGCGTTTAAGAATGACCTCTTTATATTACTTTGCTGCTTTAGAAAAATATTTAGTTGCAGGCACAGGGAACAAAGTAGAAGATTTTGGAGTTGGTTTTTACACAAAATATGGTGATGGTGGAGTTGACCTAAGTCCAATAGCAGATTTATTAAAAACTGAAGTTTATACCATTGCAAAATATTTAGGAATAAATGAAGAAATAATTGACGCAGCTCCCACAGATGGCCTTTGGGGTGACGATAGAACAGATGAAGACCAAATAGGAGCTTCTTACCCAGAACTAGAGTGGGCCATGAAAATGGATTCTGACGGGAAGAGCGAAAATGATTTTTATGGAAGAGAAAAAGAGGTCTTTAAAATATATAAGCGTTTCAATAATGCTAATAAACACAAAATGCTCCCAATACCTATTTGCGAAATTCCTAATAACTTAATATAAATATTGTTAGATATTTAAAAAAACACTACTTTTATCTCTTTAGCTTAATCTCTCAAAAAAATTACTCCTAAGTAATTTAACTAAAGGCTTATTATTATGATAAAATTACTGATAGCAGATAATCATCCTATTACAAGAAAAGGTTTAGAAGTACTTTTTTCAGCTGCACCAAATATAAATATTGTTGGAAGTGTTGATGACGGTGATGCCATAATGGAGTTTATAAAAAGAAATCCTGTAGATATTATTTTAACTGAAACTGATTTCCCTAAACTGAATGGATTAACCGTTTTACGTTACTTAAAAAATGATTACCCAGATATTAAAACTATTATTTTTAGTGCACAACCTGAGGAAGTTTATGCTATAAATGCTTTAAAAGCTGGAGCTTCAGGTTATATTCATAAATCTGTGAACATTATTACTATAAACGAAGCTATTTTAAAAGTATATAATGGTGGAACCTATTTAAGTAGTAATTTAACAGATCAACTAGCTTTTGGAGTTAGAACAAACAAAAATGGTAGTTTTTACAAAAAACTGTCTACAAGAGAAGCTGAAGTTTTAAAACTCCTTACCGTTGGCAAAAAGAATAAGGAAATTTCGAAAGAGTTAAATATTAACGAAAAAACAGTTAGCACATACAAAGCACGTTTAATGCGTAAGCTTAAAGTTACTAATTTAGTTGACTTAGTCAATCAAGCGAAGCTTAATCAAGAATCATAGAACCCTATTTAGCTTTCTAGATAATAACATTTTCAAACCTGAATAATCTTTTACTTCTTCAAGTATATTTCTATTCGAGTCTATTTTATTATGTAATGTTTGTTGTTGAAATTCTTTAACTTTTTGATCAATTAAAAAACATCTTAAACTTAAAATGGTTTCACTAACTAATTGAGCAATATTGTTTTCTTTCACTTTAGGAAAAATATTCATCCGATTCCAGTTATCTAGGTTGTAACGCTCATCTTCCATTAGAATGGTAGTAATCTCATTTGCCATTTCTTGGCTTACTAAATTTACAAAATTTTTTAAATCAAAATCCGGATTTTGATTTAAAGTATCGATTATAGTATAATATAAGGTTTTAAAATTAGAGTTTGAAAACTCCATTTCATCATCTTGTAAATCTAAAAATACTTTCTCAAAAACTTTAGTTTGATGAATTACTGGCTCTAAAATCAACTCACCATTTTCATTTTCCTTTAAAACTAAATCCTCAAAATCTTCAGTCTTATTTCCGTAAAGCAATAATACTTCAATAATTTTTCTTTCTAAAACATATTGAACGTCTACTTTTTTTATAGGTTGTTGATTCTTTATAACTTCGAATACTTTTTGCTCGGATTGATATTGTTTATTATCGTCTTTAAACTCTTTTTTATTAATTTGAGCTAAGGTACTAAAAAGCACTTCCTCGCTAATATCCATAATTCGAGAACACTCTTGAATATAGATCTCTTTTTTTATACGGTCTGGTATTTTAGAAATACTATTTACAATATCTCTTACTGTTTCAGCCTTTTTGATTGGGTCATTTTTTGAATCTTCAAACAAAACAGATGCTTTAAATTGGATAAAATCTTTTGCATTATTCTCCAAATACAAAGTCAATTCTTGCAAGGTATTTTGTTTAGCAAAACTATCAGGATCTTCGCCTTCTGGAAACGGACAAACCTTTACATTCATACCTTGTTCTAAAATCAAATCGATACCTCTAAGAGAAGCACGCATACCTGCCGCATCACCATCAAAAAGAACTGTAATATTTTTTGTAAGACGATTAATAAGTCTTATCTGCTCAGAGGTTAACGCGGTTCCTGATGAAGAAACTACATTGGTTATTCCTGTTTGGTGAAATTGAATAACATCTGTATAACCCTCAACCAAATAGCAGTTATCTTCTTTAGCTATACTTTGTTTAGCATGATAAATCCCATAAAGTACTTTGCTTTTATGGTAAATATCACTTTCTGGTGAATTTACATATTTTGCTGCCTTTTTATCGTTTATCAAAATACGTCCACCAAAACCTAGCACACGACCACTCATGCTCTTTATAGGGAACATAACACGCCCTTTAAACCTATCAAAACGTTTATCTTCCCTAACTATAGTAAGTCCTGTTTTTTCTAAATAATCAACATTATAACCTTTTTTTAAAGCTTCATCAGTAAAAGCTTGCCACTCGTTTAAAGAATAACCTAAATCGAAAGATTTAATAGTTTTTTGAGTAAAACCGCGCTCCTTAAAATAGCTTAACCCAATAGACTTACCTTGATCTGTATTGTGCAATATTTTCTGAAAATAGGTGTTAGCAAACTCACTTACTAAATATAAACTTTCTCGCTCATCTGCTTTCTCTTTCTGTTCATTGCTTTGTTCTGTTTCTTCAAGCTCAATATTGTATTTTTTAGCTAAATATCTTATAGCTTCAGGATATGTAAAGTGTTCATGTTCCATTAAAAATGAAACGGCGGTTCCTCCTTTGCCTGTAGAAAAATCTTTCCAAATTTGCTTAACTGGAGATACCATAAAGCTTGGAGAGCGTTCGTCACTAAAAGGGCTTAACCCTTTGAAATTACTACCTGCTTTTTTAAGTTGTACAAAATCACCTATAACCTCTTCTACTCGAGCGGTTTCAAAAACTTGGTCTATGGATGAAGGTGATATCAATGAAGTTATTTTTTAGAATTGTAAATGTAATATAAACTATTGATTTTTTGAAATCAAAGAATTTCTGAATATCTATATAAAAAAAAGCCTGTCAAAAATGACAGGCTTCTTTGTAAGAAAAAATTTGAGTTAGTCTTTTTTCTTCTTTCTATCCTCTAATTTTTGAATGGTATCATACATTAAAGGTGTTGCTATAAATAATGATGAATATGTACCAACTATGATACCAACTATTAATGCAAACATAAAACCTCTAATTGAGTCTCCTCCAAAAATAAAAATTGAAAGCAATACCACTAAAGTAGTTGATGATGTATTTAGAGTACGTCCCAGAGTACTACTTAAAGAAACATCTACAACTTTTTCAAAATTCCAATTTGTATGCTCATTTAAATATTCTCTAATTCTATCAAATACGATTACTGTATCATTTAATGAATACCCAATAACCGTTAATATGGCGGCTATAAATGCTTGATCAATCTCCATACTAAAAGGCATAAACTTATATGTCAATGAAAAGACTCCAAGTACTAGTAAAACATCATGAAAAACTGCTGCAACTGCTCCCAATGAGAATTGCCATCTTTTAAAACGTAATAGAATATAAAGAAATACTACGATTAAAGACCCTAAAATCGCCCAAAATGAAGCCTGTTTAATATCATCAGCAATTGTTGGACTTACTTTATAATACTTCATTAATCCAACAGTTTTAGAATCTGCATCACTAATAAAATCATCATAAGAAACACCATCTAAGTGAGACTGCAATGCAGTATAAAGTTTTTTCCTGATAGCTTCGTCAACCTCAGCACCCGTTTCATTGACTTTGTATTTTGTAGTGATTTTTAATTGATTAGCATCACCAAAGGTCTTAGCATCAGCACTTCCAAACACTTCAGGTTTAGATAATACTCCTGTGATTTCAGATGCACTAATATCTTGAGCAAAGCGTACTTGATATGTTCTACCTCCAACAAAATCTACACCTTGATCTAAACTATTTGTAAATAAAGACCCTAAACTTAATAAAATGAACGTACCAGAAATAACATAAGCTAATTTACGTTTCTTTAAGAATTGAATATTTAAGTTTCTGAAAAGATTTTTTGTAATTGCTGTAGAAAACTGCAGTTTACCACCTCTATTCACATACCAATCTATTAATAATCTTGTAATAAATATAGCTGTAAATAACGATGTACCAATACCTATTAACAATGTTGTAGCAAATCCTTTAATTGGACCTGTACCAAATACGAATAAAATTAAAGCTGTTAAACCAGTAGTAATATTGGCATCTAAAATTGAAGATAATGCATTACTAAAACCATCCTGAATGGCTTCTTTTTGACCTTTACCTTTAGCTATTTCTTCTCGAATACGCTCAAAAATAATCACGTTTGCATCTACAGACATACCTATTGTCAAAACGATACCTGCTATACCCGGTAAAGTTAAAACTGCTCCTAAACCTGATAAAATACCAAAGATTAATAAGATATTTAATAACATAGCGATATCTGCAAAACCACCAGCTTTACCATAATAGAAAATCATCCAGATTAATACTAAAGCTAATGCAATTAAAAACGATTTTGTGCCACTATCAATTGCTTCCTGACCTAATGATGGTCCTACTACTTCACTTTGAATAATATCTGCTGATGCTGGTAATTTACCCGCACGTAATACGTTGGCTAAATCAATGGCTTCATTTAAAGTAAAATCCCCAGATATTGAAGAACTACCACCTGCAATAGGTCCTGTTGTTACACCAGGCGCTGAATATACTACATTATCTAAAACAATCGCGATTTGACTTCCTTGTGTAAAGGCATTACCAGTCATTTCCTCCCAAATCTTAGCACCTTTAGCATTCATTTGCATTGAAACTTCTGATTTTCCAGTTGGACCAAATTGATTACGAGCATCTGTTACCACAGCACCACTCAATTGAGGTGTTTCTTCTCTATTTCCGACTAAAGCATATAAATCAATTAATTCACTATTCTTTTCTGGTTTACCAAAAACAAACTTTACATAACGTTGTTCTGCAGGAAGTAAAGATCTTACTTCTGGCATATTTAAATAATCAAGAACCTTTTGTCTGTCTTTAATTTCAAACTTAGCTATGATTGGTCCACCTTGATAGCCACCACCTCTAATTAAATCAACTAAAGGACTTACAGTTGTAACAGCAGTTGAATCAGTTTCTGCATCACCTAACAAGTCATCAATTTGAGAATCTGTAGCATTTTCTTGATCTTCACTTTCAACTTCTGCAACATTGTTATTTTCAGTATCTACAATATCTTTTAAAATAGCATCTGCTTGATATAAAAAACCTATAAATTGTTCTCCTTTATAAGCATCCCAAAACTCTAATTGAGCGGTACTTTGTAGTAAAGACGTTGCTCTTTCCACATCTTTCACACCTGGTAATTCAACCAAAATGCGTCCAGAAGTTCCTAAACGTTGGATGTTAGGAGATGTTACACCAAACTCATCAATACGCTTACGTAATACTTCAAAAGCTGACACGATAGATTCATCAATTTTTGTGGCTATAATACTTTTTACTTCATCATCAGACATGCTTCCATCAATCTCACCATCTAATTCTTTAGTATAAAAAATATCTGGTGAAGCTAGTTTTGTATCTCCTTTAATAGCATCAAAAGCAATAAAGAAATCTTCTAAATACGTATTCTGGCTATTCTTTTGAAGCTCTGTAGCGTCATCTAAAGCCTTATTGAAAACAGGGTCTTTGGTATTATTAGCTAATCCTTTTAAAATATCTTTTACACTTACTTGTAGAATTACATTGATACCTCCTTTTAAATCTAGACCAAGATTCATAGCTTTAGTTTTCACTTCATTGTAAGTGAATTTTGCTATTCCAATATTAAAAACAGTATCAGTAGCTATTGATTGTAAATAATTAGCTTCTTCTTGACTGCGTTTTGCACGGTAATCGTCTTCATTATCAGCAATTTTACTAATTGCTATTTCTTCAGCATTTTTTTCTATTTGATTTGCTTTGAATGTGAATGACAATTGATAAATACTTACCAAGCCAAACAAAACAGCAAATAACTTTACTAGTCCTTTATTTTGCATTTTTATATTTTTTGAAGTCAAATTTTTAAAACGGGCAAATATATAATTTACCTTAGAATTTGACAATTTTTATGTTTAATTAAATTTTTATGTTTTATGTTGATGAAAATTATAAAAAGTGAAAAGTTATATTTTCACTTTAAATTTTAAGGAAGTTTAATTTGATTAAAAAACCTTTAGAATAGAGGTCCTGCCCTTACTTCTGGTATACTCTTGGAAGTATTATTAATTGTGAAGATAACATGTTGTGAAACTTTCAAAGCTAATTCGCTAACTGAATTAGTTTTAGATACCCAAGGATTGTTTAAAAATAATTTTGAATAAGAACTTAAAAAACGGTCGTTTTTATTTTCAAAATCTGGAACATTAACTCCGTTTAAATTCCAATCACTATCATTACCATTTTGAATTTCATAAACATCAATATTAAAACTGATAGAATCCTCTTGATTAAATGGTAAATCGCTTGAATTTTTATTTTGATTTGTAGTATTGAAATTAACCTCTAAAGTACAATCTTGTAAAAAAGTTTTTTTTATACTAGCAATGTTTATATCACTATAATAAACTATTTTCAGTTTACCATTTGTAGTTTTTTTCACCTTAACATTACTTACACCTAATGCTTGTAATTGTTGTTTTACAATTGTTGTAGTATTTTGAATTTCTTCGCTAGTTACGCCACTTTCTTCAAATTGTAATACAAGTTCTTGATTAGGCAAAACAGTTTGTTTTTGAGAAAAAATCCCAAAAATAGTAAGTATCAATACAAAAGCACTTATGTACCATTTTTTTATCATGTGCCAAATATAAAAAATAAAGACTGTATTTCTACAGTCTTTAGAATATTAATGACGTTATGCCATATTACATGCCCTCTAATTTAGTATAACCTTCAGGTGGTGTTAAATCAAAGATATCATCAGACACATCTTCTTTTTGTAGTTCTGTAACTTCAGTTATTACAGTCATATCCATTCCTTGCTGATTCATAGCCATCTCCATATACATAACAAAACCTTTTAATTTATCTCCTAACATCAAAGTTTCTTTAGTAAATACTGGTGCAATCTTTTCTGTAGTAAACATTTTCATTTTTAATTCAACACCATCTTGATTTATTGTAACTAATTGTTCTAGACAGTGGTAACCTAAAATTGTTTTGACCTCTGTTCCTTGTTCAATTTTAACGCCTTTAAGTATTTCATCATCTATTTTAGTAGTATTTGTCATATACTTTTTACCCATCATGCCATCCATAAGTGTAAGCGTTGTCATAGTTTCTGCATCAGAAATCACAGTAATATCACCTGTCATTGGATTAGACATTTCTGCACGAGATTTATTAGCTTTAAAGTAAGTTGTAGCAACTATATCACCCATCATATCTAATTGTGCTTGAACTTGTGCATTATCACTTTTAATACTTTGTTTGGTTATAATTTTACCTTCCGTAATGTTTTGTTGAGATACAGATACCAAACTTAATACGAATGCTAAACCTAATAATATTATTTTTTTCATTTTATGAATTTAAGATTAAATATTAATAAAAAGCCTTAATAACAAAGATTGATATTAAGGCTTTGAATTTTAAATATAATATAATCATTACAATAAATCGTTTGTTTTCCTAACACCCTCTGCACTTGCTTGCATATGTACTTTTTCAGGATCACTTAAAGGGATGTTAACAATACTTTCTATACCATTTTTACCTAAAATTACTGGCACACCAATACAAATATCATTTAACCCATACTCACCTTCTAACATTGTAGAACAAGGTACCATTTTCTTTTGATCGCAAGCAATGGCTTGAACCAATGCACTTACCGCAGCTCCTGGTGCATACCATGCAGAAGTTCCTAATAATTTTGTTAATGTTGCACCACCTACTTTAGTATCTTCAGATACTTGTTGTAAGCGTTGTTCACTTAAAAATTCAGAAACTTTAATACTATTTCTAGTAGCATGACTAGTTAAAGGAACCATACCAGTATCACTATGACCACCAACTACCATTCCATCAACATCACTAATTGGAGCTCCTAGGGCTTCAGCTAATCTATATTTAAAGCGTGCAGAATCTAATGCACCACCCATACCTATAATTCTGTTTTTAGGCAAGTTAGTTGATTTATGAACTAAATATGTCATGGTATCCATCGGATTACTCACAACTATAATAATTGTATTTGGAGATTGCTCTATTAAACTTGAAGCTACCGTTTTTACAATACTTGCATTAATACCAATTAATTCTTCGCGTGTCATTCCTGGTTTTCTTGGAATTCCTGATGTAATCACGCAAATATCACTATTTGCTGTTTTACTATAATCGTTAGTGATACCTGTAATTTTAGTATCAAAACCATTTAAAGATGCGCATTGCATTAAATCCATTGCTTTTCCTTCAGCATAGCCTTCTTTAATATCTAATAAAACGACTTCTGATGCAAAATTTTTAATAGCAATATACTCCGCACAACTTGCACCTACTGCTCCTGCTCCTACAACTGTTACTTTCATAAGTTAATTTTTATAATTTTAAATATTTAATCATTTTTTAAAATGAGTGTCTTAATTTAGCGCTAGAAATCTCTTGAAAAAAGGCTTCAAGAATATGATTTAAGTCATGCAAAACTACGAATTTATATCCTCTAAATAAAAAAAGTGCAAGATTAAATCTCGCACTTTTAAAACAAAAATTAAATATAAACTAACTAAAACTAAATATTAATTATGAAACAAATTATCTAAAACTAAAAGCAAATCCAGCTGATAATGTATTGTATTCTTGTAATGTATAATCGCCAAATATCTTAAAGAATCCAATATTTAGACGCATCCCTAATGTTGTTCTTAAACCGTTTCCATTAAAATTAAGATTAATGGGGTTGCTAATCGATTCATCAACTGTACCAATTTGGTTTCCATTATTATCTTCTAAGTCATAAGTAAGCGTATAATCTCCTTTCATTTTTATGGATGATTTTCCGTTGTTGTAACCAAGACCAGCGTATAAGGTTATAATCTTAAAATCTAAAGAACCTAAAGCCTGAACTGTCCAAGTATTCATTTTAAATTCAGCAGATCCATTATTTATAAAAATATTATCAGAAGCATTCTCATCCTCAATATTATAACGCACATTCATGTTCGTAAATGCAGCTAAGATAGATACACTCAAAGGCAGTTTTTCTAGTGGACCAAAATATTGCATTAAGTTATGCTGTAGCCCAATACCAATTAAATCAGTCTCAACTCCACCATCATCAAAGCTTAACTTAGGCACATATCTTACTTTCAAATCTGTTTTTGAAGGCAAGCCTAAACCAATCTGTACCATTGGTGTTGGAACAGCATTAATAGGTAAATCCCCTGTAATTCCTCCAGGCATTTCAAAACTTGCTACCTTAAATGAGTTGCCTTGATACGGCACTCTTATATCAACTGAAGTTTCTACATCATTACTACTCATTACAGTAGGCAATGTTGTTTCTCCGTTAGGAAGACTCGTAAATTGGTAGTCACTTGGTATAAATTGGAAGATTTCATCCTTTGTTGGAACAAAAGAAGCATTTAAACTAACTGTAAGGTCAAAACCAAACTTTTTATGGGTTTTTGCTGTGGTATACCAGCCTCCATTCATATTATACATAAGTCCATTCATTACTGGGCGAATATAATTCTCTGTAAGTTTACTTGCGTCATCCGCAGCCAATAATATACTTTCTAATTCTTGTGCTTTCGATACTTGAAAAGTAAGTACCAATATTAAAAATATTATGATTTTTTTCATTTTTTAAGATTTGGTTAAACAAAAATATAAAAAAAATCATACAATACAACTTTTTATCGTTAAAAAATGTATTTTAACGATTTTTTGGCGCTAAAAAACCCTGATATCGATATATCAGGGTTTTATAAAAGTTATTTAATAAACTCCCTTGGGGCAAGCCCACGAGGTATTAAATTCCAAAAAAATTAATAAAACTATTACGCATCAATATTTGCATAAATAGCATTCTTCTCAATAAAATCTCTACGTGGTGGCACTTCATCACCCATTAACATAGAAAATATTCTATCTGCTTCGATACCATTATCTATTTGAACCAAACGCATCGTTCTAAACTCAGGATTCATAGTAGTATCCCAAAGTTGTTCTGCATTCATTTCTCCTAAACCTTTATAGCGTTGTATTTTTGAACCCTCACCATATTCTTCAATAATTCCATCACGTTCTTTATCACTCCAAGCATATTGCTTTTTAGCTCCTTTACGAACAAGATATAAAGGTGGAGTTGCGATATAGATATGCCCAGCTTCAATAAGCTCTTTCATGTATCTAAAAAAGAATGTTAAAATTAAAGTTGCAATATGACTACCATCAATATCAGCATCACACATAATAACCACTTTGTGATATCTTAATTTAGACAAATTTAAAGCCTTACTATCTTCTTCTGTACCAATTGTAACTCCTAAAGCTGTGAAAATATTTTTAATCTCTTCATTCTCAAATACTTTATGAACCATTGCTTTTTCAACATTTAAAATTTTTCCTCTTAATGGAAGAATAGCTTGAAAAGCTCTATCACGACCTTGCTTTGCTGTTCCACCAGCAGAATCTCCCTCTACAAGAAACACTTCACATTTTGCAGGATCTTGCTCTGAGCAATCACTTAATTTCCCGGGCAATCCACCAATACTCATAACCGTTTTACGCTGAACCATTTCACGGGCTTTTTGAGCTGCATGACGTGCTTGTGCGGCTAGTATTACTTTTTGAACAATCGTTTTAGCATCATCTGGATGTTCTTCTAAATAATCGGTTAACATTTCAGAAACAGCTTGACTTACTGATGCAGACACTTCTCTATTTCCTAATTTAGTTTTAGTTTGACCTTCAAACTGAGGCTCTTGTACTTTTACAGAAATAATAGCAGTTAAACCTTCACGGAAATCATCACCAGCAATTTCAAACTTTAAGTTTTTTAAAAGACCGGATTCATCAGCATATTTTTTTAGAGTCATAGTCAATCCACGACGGAAACCTGATAAGTGTGTACCACCTTCATGAGTGTTAATATTATTTACGTATGAATGTAAATTTTCAGCATATGATGTATTGTAAACCATCGCAACTTCAACTGGAACTCCATTTTTCTCACCTTCAAAAGCGATAACATCCTTCATTAATGGCTCTCTGTTTCCATCTAAAAACTTAATAAATTCTTTTAAACCTTCTTCTGAATGAAATGTTTCACCTTCAAATGAGCCATCTTCTTTTTTTGAACGTTTATCAATTAAATGAATAGTAATGCCTTTATTTAAAAAAGACAACTCACGCAATCTACTTGCTAACGTATCATAACTATACTCAACTGTTTGAGTAAAAATGGTTGCATCTGGCTTAAAAGTTACTGTAGTACCTCTTTTATCGGTTTCACCAATTTGTTTTACTGGATACAATGCTTTACCACGCTCGTATTCTTGCTCGTAAACTTTACCATCTCTGTAAACAGTAGCACGTAAATGTTCTGATAAGGCATTTACACAACTTACACCAACTCCGTGCAAACCACCAGATACTTTATAAGAATCTTTATCAAACTTACCCCCTGCTCCAATTTTGGTCATTACAACTTCAAGTGCAGAAACGCCTTCTTTTTTGTGTAAATCTACAGGAATACCGCGTCCATCATCTTCAGTAGTTATAGAATTATCTTCATTTATTATTACTGTAATATTATTACAATGACCAGCTAATGCTTCATCAATAGAGTTATCTACGACCTCATAAACTAAATGGTGTAAACCTCTTGTTCCCACATCACCAATATACATGGATGGACGCATGCGCACATGCTCCATACCTTCTAATGCCTGGATACTATCTGCCGAGTAATTATGCTTGTTAAATTCTTCTTTAGGTTCGCTCATATTATTATTTATTTTAAATTTAGTTTGATTGAAAATCACAAAAAAAGATGCTTAAAAGCATCCTTCTGAATACAAACAAATATAGGAAATTATCATGCCTTTAAAAAGCTTTTCACCGACTCGTTAATAAAATTATCAACATTTGTTAATTACTAAAAAGTGTCTTAAATCAACTAAAAAGCGTCTTAAAATAGATTTTAGTTTTTTTTAATAAGTTTTAAAATGAATAAATTTTGAAAATTGCTTAAAACTCATTTATTCCATTTTCAAATTCTAATTTCCTTATCCAAAAACAACATTTTTTTACTTTTTTAAATTGGTATTTAAAAAAATAAAATGCGCATAAAAGGAAAATCTACACACAAAAGCTAAAAACCAACAAATTAACTTTAAGTTTTTTAATAATTTGATAATTGTAAGCCACGATATTATAAAAATAGTGTTTGGTAGATTTTTTCTGCTTATATTTGAGCAGAATCAAAATGAAATGAATAATAACAACAACAATAATTTCAATAATCCTAATTATTAGGACAGGAAGGTTATTGTTTTAAAATATATAAAGCCTTCCAAATTGGAAGGCTTTTTTTTGTAAATAAAAATTTGAGACATGAGTAAAATGATGACAGTAGATGTATTGTCTAGTATTAAAGGCGCACAACCAAGTGAGGCAGTAAATAAATTATTTGATGTAATTAAAAATGCACAAACATCAAATAACAAAGCTTTTAATAATATCCAACAAAATTATATGTCTATAAATGATTTAAGAGATGATATTGTTTATGAAAGTTCTGAAATGGAAAAACAAATCATAATTGAAAATTTCCCAAAAGAAAAGAAAGGTTATTTAGTAGTTTCTAAAGTTATAGAAGAATAATTATGAACTCACAAATACAAAAAATTCATCAACAACTGGTGAACAAAGAAATTTCTTGTAAAAATTTAATTCAAGAGAAGCTAGAATTCCTCAAAGCAAATACTTACAATACAGTAAATTCTTTATTAGAAACATTAGCTCTGGATTTAGCAGCTAAAGTAGATGTTAAAATAGCAAACGGAGAAACTATTGGGTTATTGGAAGGTATTCCTTTTGGAATTAAAGATGTGTATATGGTTCAAGGAACCTACACAACGGCGAGTTCAGAACTACTTAAAAATTACAAAGCAGCTTACACAGCAACGGCCATTCAAAAATTATTGGATGCTGGAGCCATCCCAATAGTAAAAGAAAATTGCGATAGTTTTGGACATGGATCATCTAGTGAAAACACCATTTTTGGAGCAGTTAAAAATGCCATAAATCCTGATTTAGTTGGTGGTGGTTCAAGTGGTGGCTCTGCTGTTAATGTTGCTAAAGATTATACAGTATTTTCTATTGGTGGAGATACAGGTGGCTCTGTGAGACAACCCGCAGGTTATAACCATGTGTATGGATTAAAACCAACATATGGACGTATTTCACGTTTTGGTTTGATAGCATACACATCTTCTACAGATTGCGTTGGCCCAATTGCAAAATCAGTTGAAGACATTCGTATTGTTTTGAATGCGATAAGTGGTAAAGATGTTAAAGATCAAACTACTTTCGCTTCCGCAGAAATTAATGAAGTTTCAATTTTAAATTCTAACGAAATCAAAACTATTGGATTCTTTAAAAACTTTATTGAAAGCGAGGCTATTGAATCTAAAATTAAAGCTGATTTTTTAACTTCCATTGAGAAAATAAAATCAAAAGGCATTAAAGTAAAAGAGCTCGATTTCTTTAAATCTGATATTCTAGTTTCAACATATTATACATTAGCTATGGCAGAAACCGCCTCTAACCTTTCACGATTAGATGGTTCTAACTATGGCAATCGTATTGAAGATAAAAACCTAAAAGAATCCTACGCTATAACACGCTCTGAAAATTTTTCTGAAGAAACCAAACGACGTATTGTTGGTGGCAACCAAGTTTTATCTCAAGGGTTTTCAGATGAAATTTACTTAAAAGGTTTAGCGCTTCGTGACGCAATTTCCGAGAATTTTGAAAAAGATTTTAAAGAGGTTGATATCATTCTTTCACCAGTTACACCAGGTAGACCACCAAAAATTGGCGACAGTTTAAAAGACCCCCACGCTATGTATTTAAGTGATGTTTATACAGTGGGGTTTAGCTTGGGCCAATTACCAACATTAACAATCCCGCAAGGAACTGAAACTGGCATACAAATTACAGCTGCTAAAAATAACGATGAACTTGTTTTGAAGTTTGCTAACTTCTTAAAAGATACGATATAATGGAATTGGAACAATTAGATGCGGCATTAAAAGCCAACGATTTAGAGTTAGTAATAGGACTAGAAACTCATGTTAGATTGAATACAAAAACCAAGTTATTTTGCTCTTGCCCAAATCAAGAAATAGATTTACCAAATCACAATATTTGTTCGGTATGTACAGGACAAATGGGTGTATTGCCAGCTATAAATAAAGAAGCTATTAATAAAGCAATTTATTTTGGGAAAGCGGTGAAATCTTCGTTTAGTAACGAAGTGATTTCATGGGACAGAAAACATTATGAATACCCTGATAACCCAAAAAACATTCAGATAACACAGTTTCAAAATCCAATTATTCCAGACGGTCAAGTATCGTGTTTCCGCAATGATGGTTCTCAATTTACAGTTAATCTAACTCAAGTTCACATTGAAGAAGATGCCGCAAAATTAATACACGAGAAAACAATATCCTTAGTAGATTTTAATAAAGCAGGTGTTCCTTTAATTGAAATTGTTACAGAACCTTGTATTCGGCATATTGAGGATGCATCAACGTATGCGCAATATATTCAGCGTATTGTTCAAAATTTAAAAATATCTGAAGCTAACCTCGAAAAAGGCGAATTTAAATCAGATGTTTCCGTATCACTTCGTAAAAAGCATAGTTATTCCTTAAATCCTCGAACTGAGATTAAAAATTTGAACTCGTTTAAGTTTATAGTAGATGCTCTAAAAGAAGAAGTTGAAAAACAACTAAATTATTACATAGATCATAAAGAATTTAGACCAGATCAAACTACGGTTTTATGGGATGCTGATTTAAAGCAAACCAAAACCATGCGCAAAAAAGAATTTGAAGCTGATTATCGTTTTATTTCTGAGCCTGATTTACCTTTTATAAACATTAGAACTGCTATTGAAGCTATACAAATTGATAGTAAAACACTTCCTTTTGCTGTGGAGTCTATTTTGATAAATGGTGGTGTATTACCACAAGACGCCAAGTTTTTTACTGCAGATTCTTTACGCTCTAGCACTTTTGTTGCTATAAATAATGTAATAAAAGACCCATCATTTGTAGCTAAAACATTAGTAAATAATATTGGAGCAGATGAGTATGGAGAAATTCATAGAATTGAACATCTTATTGAAATATTCCAATTATTCAAAGAAGAAAAAATAACATCTGTATTAGTTCAAAATGCGATTACTTCCTACTTAAAAGATAGATCGTTCGATTATAACGCCTATTTTGAGGAGAACACCATTTCTGAAGAAAAAATTTACGAAGCTATAGCAAAAGTAATTTTAGAAAATGAAGTAATTGCAAATGAAATTAAAGAAGGAAACCAAGGAAAAGCTGGTATTTTAGTTGGAAAAGTCATTGCTGTTATTGGCAAGGGTGCTTCCGGAAAAGTAATTCGTGAAGGTGTTTTAAGTCAGTTAGCCGCAAACTCTACAGAAAAATATATTGTTGAAAATGTAAAAACGAAATCAGAAAGCTTAACCACTACTAAAAAAGAACAAGAAGAAGTTTTACCTCAAATCCCTATCATTGTTAAAGAGGAGTATAGAACCCATTTAATCAATACAATTTCAGAAGCAAACATTTCTGAAAAGGTAACTTTTGCAGGTTGGGTTTCAAGTGTTCGAGATCATGGTGAACTCATTTTTATTGACTTACGCGATTCTAGTACAGAGGTTTTTCAAGTACGATTAAGCAGAGAATCATTCCCGAATTTAAATGACCTTGTAAAACTAAAACCAGAATCGGTAATTACCGTAACTGGAACAATTGTTCAGCGAAAAGAAGACGATTATAATGCTGCCTTACGAACTGGAACTATCGAATTGGAGGCTAATAGTTTAGATATCCTAAACCTATCCAAAACACTTCCTTTTGAGATTAAAAGAGCTACCAAAACTAACGAAAATACACGTTTTCAATACAAGTTCTTAGATCATAGAAATGATGATGTTAGAAGAGTTATTGTAAACCGCCATAAAGTTATTAAGTTACTTCGTGATATATTAGATGAAGAAAATTTCTTAGAAATTGAAACCCCAATTTTAAGTGCCGGAACTGATGAAGGAGCAAGGGAATTTATTGTACCGTCAAGAAAACAAGCTGGTGCATTTTACACTTTACCACAAGCACCTCAACAATTTAAACAAATGTTGATGGTAAGTGGCTATGAAAAATATTTTCAGATTGCACGTTGCTTTAGAGACGAAGATTCTCGTGGCGATAGACAACCTGAATTTACACAATTAGACATTGAAGTTGCTTATGCGAGCATGCAACAAATCATCGATTTAAACACTAAAATGTTTAACGAAGTGGTTAAAAAAGTATACGGCAACAAATGGATATTACATCCTTTTGAAGTAATTACCTATCAAGATGCTATGGATTTTTACGGCTGTGACCGACCAGATTTACGTTTTGGTTTAAAACTTCAAAATATCACCAATATTGTAAAAGAAACAAGTTTCCAAGTATTTAGCAAACCCATTGAAGAAGGTGGTGTTGTAAAATGTATTAAAGCCTCAGCCAAAGAGCAAGGAAAAAAACGATTATCCAAAGGGCAAATTGAAAAACTTACAGCTATTGCTCAGCAACACGGGTTGGGTGGTTTAGCTTATATCATTGTAAATGAAAACGATTTACAATCACCTATTATAAAATTTTTAGGGGAAGATATAGCTGCAGGAATTATTGAAGCTACAAACGCTAAAGTTGGTGATATTGTATTTTTCTCTGCTTCTGATTATGCAACTGCCAACAAAGCCTTGGATGCTGTTAGGCAAGAGCTTGGTAAAATGTTACATTTAATAAATGCTAAAGAATTACGCCCCGCTTGGATAGTTGATTTCCCAATGTTTGAAAAAACAGATACTGGCAAATGGACATTTACCCACAATCCATTCTCAATGCCTGCAGTTTACGATATAGATAAACACATGCATGGTAAAGAAGAAGAAATTGGAAGCATTATAGCACAACAATACGATTTAATCCTTAATGGTTACGAAATTGGTGGTGGCTCAGTTCGTGCTCACAAACCTGAAATTCTAGAAGCCACTTATAAAAATATGGGCTACACCAAAGAGGAAATGCTTAAAAGTGTAGGCACCATGTATAAAGCATTCCATTATGGAGCACCACCACATGGTGGTATTGCTTGGGGGGTGGATAGATTGATGATGATTTTAGAGAAAAAAGTATCAATTAGAGAAGTCATGGCATTCCCTAAAACAGGCACCAGTGACGATTTATTATTTGGTGCACCAACGCTTCTTTCTGATAAAAAAGTTGAAGAAATGAACGTTAAAATAATAAAAAAATAAAATTTAAAATTGAAATATTTAAAAAGCTTTAGGATTATCTAAAGCTTTTTTTTACAAATTAAAGATTAGTAAATTACAGAATTAAAAAATCTTAAATTAAATTAGCATTCTAAATCTTTTTTTAAAGTTTTAAATCAAAATTTAATGCAAAATCTTAAATACATTTTCTTATTAATTGTTTTTAATTCTTTTTCTCAGCCTAATTGGCAGGTACTAACTAATGTTTCATCAAACATAAACAATCAAAGATTTGATGATATTTTCTTTCTTGATGAAAATATTGGTTGGGCTGCAAATGGATTTTATGCTGCAGTCTACAAAACGCTTGATGGCGGAGAAACTTGGACACAACAATTAAATGAAAGTATGTTAGGAGGTAATTATTATTTCAGAAATATTGAATTCCTTGATGAAAATATTGGTTTTTTAGGCACGTTAAATGGGGAATTTTTCAAAACTACTGATGGCGGTGATAATTGGACGGAAGTAACTAACATAAACCCAAATCCTTCAGCTATTTGTGGTTTAGATGCAGTAGGAACATCAACCATTTATGGATGTGGTGCTTATTTTACACCTGCGCACATTATAAAATCCTTAGATAGTGGAGCAACTTGGCAATACATTGATATGTCTGCGTATGCCAATGCTCTAGTAGAAATTTATTTTTTAACAGAAAATATAGGTTTTGCTAGTGGCAGAAACTCTAATGGCGCTACAATACTCAAAACAACTGATGGTGGAACTAATTGGAATGAAATTTATAACTCGAATATTGTTGGAGAATATGTTTGGAAACTTCAAATTTTAGATAACAATACCGATGTTATCTTTGGATCGATAACTGCGGTAACTCCCAATCCTGGGAAACTAATTTCTACTTCGGATGGTGGTATAAATTGGAATAGTTACAATGCACCAGAAACTGATATTCAAGCTGTTGGTTTCATTTCTGAAACTCATGGGTGGATGGGTGGTCACACCACAGGTGTTTATGAAACATTAGATGGTGGTATTAGTTGGACGAATTTAAACGTTGGCAATAATTTGAATAAAATTTTTATTGTAAATTCAACATTAGCTTATGCAACTGGCACATCACTTTATAAGTTTTCAAATACTACTTTAAGTACTGATTTTACTGTTGAAGCTAACCGAACAGCGTTACAGGTCACTTTAAAAAACAATCCAATATCAACAACTTTAGAGTTTAGTATAGATTTTGATTCTAGCGACAATATCATGATTGAATTATACGATTATAATGGAAAATATATCAGGCAACTAGCACTCGAAGAAATTCAAACAAAAATAAATAAAACATATCGTTTTAATGTTGAAGAATTATCTGCTGGCATTTTTTTTATCAATTTTCATAATAACACCGGAAGACAATCTTTAAAATTTATTAAAAAATAAATTTTAACATAACACAAAAATTTTTTATGAGAACTTTAAGATTAATTAAACTTAACTTTATAAATTCTAAACACAAAAATAAACACATGAAAAAATCAACACTTTTAACAAGCATTGCTTTTACATTTATAATGCTTTTAACTATGAATGTAAACGCACAAAAATTTGCAGACCTGGATAAAAGTCCCATGGATGCCGCATCATTTCCATCTAGTTATAAGGAATCAAATAAACTTATAAAAATAGTTTATGGAAGACCTCTACTAAAAGGTAGAAACTTAAGTGATTTAGCACCAAACGGTAAAGTTTGGAGAACAGGGGCCAATGAAGCTGCAGAATTAACACTTTATACAGACATGAAATTAGGTGAAACTACTGTTAAAGCAGGAACTTATACTTTTTATTTAATTCCTGGTGAAGCTGAATGGACTGCTATTATTAATACAGATTTAAACGTTTGGGGTTCTTATTTTTACAAAGAAGCTAATGATGTTGCTAGATTATCTGTTCCGGTAACTTCTGGAGAATCGTTAGATGCCTTTTCTATAGTTTTTGAAGAAGCTGATGGAGGTGTACACATGCATTTAGGTTGGGGTACTGCAAGAGTAGCTGTGCCTTTTACAAAATAAATTACATCCTTTTACTAGAAAAAAACGCCTTAAAATATTAAGGCGTTTTTTTTATGGAATATTTAAATACTTGTGTGTTTGTAATGATACTTTCCACTTTGGGTTTTTCATCACATAATCTACAATTTCTGGTACAACTTTGTCACGTTTACTCCACTCGGGTTGTAAATATAAAATACACTTTTCATTAACTTTAGCGGCTTGTTCTTCTGCAAAACGAAAATCATCTTTATTGTAAATAATCACCTTAAGTTCATGGGCTTTATCATAAACTTCTTTTATGGGAAGTTTCATTTTTTTGGGCGATAAACATATCCAATCCCAAGTTCCTGTTAGCTTATATGCCCCAGAAGTTTCAATGTGTACTTGTAGATTTTGCACCTTCAATTGATTAGTTAAAGCTGTCATATCCCACATTAAAGGCTCTCCACCAGTCACAACGATGGTATCACTGTACTTTTTAGCATTATCTACTATTTTATATATGTCTGTTGGTGGATGCAAATTAGCATTCCAACTTTCTTTAACATCGCACCAATGACAACCAACATCGCAACCACCAATGCGAATAAAATAGGCAGCTGTTCCTTTATGAAATCCTTCACCCTGTATGGTATAAAATTCTTCCATCAATGGCAACATTTCTCCCTTATCAACTAATAATTGTAGCTCTTTATTCATAGTCTACAAAGATACATTTTCCTTGATTGTTTCATACCATTTTGATTTACAATTTGATTTTGTTAAATTTGCATCAAATTAATAAATAGCTAAAAACTCTCAAGTCTCTCACAAATGAAAAAAATAGCCTATTTAATAATGCTCTTTTTTGCATCGCATTATTATGTTTCAGCGCAAGTAGGTGTTGGAACCACAAACCCAGACGCATCATCAATTTTACATGTTGAATCTACAGACAAAGGAATTCTAGTACCTAGACTTACTGATGCACAAGAAATGGCACTTGTAAATCCAGCCACCGGTCTATTGATTTATAATACGGATTGTAAAGAATTTAGATTTAACAGAGGAACTCCTGGCTCTCCAAATTGGTTAAAAACATCTAGAAAAATATCAGTAAAATGTAGTAACAACGCTGCTGACACTTCAGTAAATGTGAATTCTAACTCTGTAATAAATGCACCAATAATAAGCACTATTAATTGGAATGATGATACATCTGTTTTTACAGTAAATACTGCAACAAACACGATTACTATAACAGAGGAAGGAAGGTACAGAATTAGTATTAATGCTTCTTTATCAACTAATTCAGCAACGGACAGACTAACACCTGAGATGTGGATTCGTATTAATGGCACACAACGTGGTTCGTATTCATCAACAGGTTATATTAGAACAAATAATGGGCATAATGAAAGTTCGCTTCATTTAACTGAAGTTTTTGAGTTAAATGCCAACGATGTTATTTCAGTAGCTATTGTAAGAACAGCTAGTAACGGCACTGTTAACTTAAGATCCGATGGTTCATCAAACATATACATAGAGAAAATATAATTAAACTTTTTAATAGGTAAACCATATTTTTTTCTTCTTTATTTTTCCTGTATTTTTATGCAAAATTAATCTGTATGGACAGGAAAGAAACCTTTTTAAATTATATAGTTCAAGGTAATACAACCAAAGGAGATTTCATCCCCGTAGGTGCAGCCATGTTAGACGGAGAAACTGTTACTGGAGCACACATAAAAATTCCCTTAAAAACATTAAATAGACATGGTTTAATTGCTGGTGCTACGGGTACTGGAAAAACTAAATCATTACAAGTTTTAGCTGAAAACCTAAGCGACAAAGGCATACCGGTTTTGCTTATGGACATTAAAGGTGATTTAAGTGGATTGGCACAACCAAGCCTGGGACACCCTAAAATTGACGAACGTCATGAAAAAATAGGCATTCCATTTGAAGGCAAATCTTTTCCTGTTGAAATTTTAACACTTTCAGAACAAGGTGGTGTAAGATTAAGAGCAACTGTTAGTGAATTTGGGCCAGTTTTATTATCTAGAATTTTAGATTTATCTGAAACACAATCAGGAGTTGTTGCTGTTATTTTTCAATACTGTGATGATAACAAATTACCTCTATTAGATTTAAAAGACTTTAAAAAGATTTTACAATATGCTACCCAAGAGGGAAAAGAAGAGTTTGATGATGCTTATGGAAGAATTTCAACTGCTTCTACTGGTGCAATTTTACGTAAAGTTGTAGAATTAGAGCAGCAAGGTGCAGATTTATTTTTTGGTGAGACATCTTTTGAAGTTCAGGATTTACTTAGAATAGATGAAAATGGTCGTGGATATATCAACATACTTAGATTAACAGACATACAAGATAGACCGAAATTATTTTCAACATTCATGCTTAGTTTACTGGCAGAAATCTATTCTACATTACCTGAACAAGGTGATAGTGACAGACCTGAGCTTATTTTATTTATTGATGAAGCACATTTGATATTTAATGAAGCCTCAAAAGCTCTTTTAAATCAAATTGAAAGTATTGTAAAACTAATTAGAAGTAAGGGTGTAGGTTTATATTTTGTGACTCAAAATCCTACCGATGTTCCTGAGGCTGTTTTAGGTCAGTTAGGTTTAAAAATTCAGCATGCCTTGAGGGCATTTACTGCAAATGACAGGAAAGCAATAAAACTTACTGCACAAAACTATCCAGACTCTGAATATTATGATACTACTGAAGTTTTAACATCTTTAGGTATTGGGGAAGCCCTTGTTTCTGCATTAGATGAAAAAGGAAGACCAACGCCATTAGCAGCTACCATGATGCGTGCGCCGATGAGTAGAATGGATATTCTAACTGACACAGAATTAAACGCATTACTATCAAAATCTAAAATGGTAAAAAAATACAACGAAACCATAGATAGAGAAAGTGCTTATGAATTACTTAATGAAAAAATTGAAAAAGCCGAGGCTGAAGAAGCTAAAGAAAAAGCAAGGCTTGAAAAAGAAGCTCTAAAAAAAGTAGCATCTAAACAAAGAACTACCACTTCTAGAAGACGAAGTACCGCTATGAATCCTGTTGTTAAAGTACTTACAAGTGCTACTTTTATAAGAAGTGTATTTGGTATTTTAACCAAAGTGATGAAAAAATAATTTCAAATAAAAAAGTAACAACTAATTTATTAATACCTTTCTATTTAATGAGAAACTCATTTTTAGGCTTCATGGCCTTAGCCCTTATTTTCACTAGTTGCAACAACAACCAAAACCCTTTTGAGATTGGTAAGCAAAACATAGGTTTATTAACAGATTCAACACAAGTTAAAGACCTTAAAACAATTTTTGGAACAGACTCTATAGCACAATTTATTAGTGGTGATGAGTTTGCAGGCAGTAAAAACAGCATCGAAATATTTGAAAAAGGTGGTAAAAAACTACTCATTTTAACACCAAAACAAGCTTTAGACTCCACATCTATAATTGAAAGTATTCAAATTATAGACCCTCGTTATAAAACTGCAAAAAACATCTCAACATCAAGTACTTTTAAACAAATTAATAATTCTTACAAAATTTCAAAAATCAATAATTTGATTAGTTCTGTTTTAATTCGTGTTAACGAATTAAATGCGAGTTTTGCAATAGACAAAAAAGAATTACCTGCAAACCTGCGATTTGATATGGGATTAAAAATTGAAGAAACACACATACCAGACGATGCCAAAATAAAATACTTTTTTATTAATTGGAATAATTAAAAGATGGCTAAACACACAATTCAAAATAATCCATTTGTTGTTCCAACTACTGATGGTAAAATAATAAAAGAACATTTTGGTTTAGCAACAGATGGAAATTCTAAAATAAGCATTGCTCACATGAGAGCACCTGCTGGTTGGAGCGAACCTTTTCAAACACCTGAATTTGATGAATTTACTTTTATAATTAAAGGTAAAAAACAATTTATAATAGAAGGCGAAACTGTTGTTTTAGAAGCTGGACAATCTATTAAAATCGAAAAAAATACACGAGTACAATACTCTAACCCATTTACAGAAGTATGTGAATACATTGCAATTTGTACACCTGCTTTCTCAATGGATTTGGTAAACAGAGAAAAATAACATGAAATTAAACACCTTAAAGAGTATTGGATTTTTATTAAACCTCTCAAGTTATATTTCTCCTCAATTAGCCGCTAAAATGGCTATTAAATTGTTTTCATCACCACAAAAAGGCAAACTGAAAGATATTGATGGTCCGTTTTTAAAATCGGCAACCCATGAAAAGTTATTTTACAAGAATTCATCTATAATGACTTACCATTGGGAAGGTAACAAAGAAACCGTATTACTTGTTCATGGCTGGGAAAGTAACGCAGCTAGATGGGAAAAATTAATATATCTATTAAAATCTTTAGATTATAATATCATTGCCTTGGATGCTCCAGCTCATGGGAAGTCTGGAAGCAAGGTATTTAATGCTATTTTGTATTCAGAATTTATTAATGTAGTAGCAAAGAAGTTTCATGCTGATATTGTTATTGGACATTCAGTTGGTGGTATGGCTTCTATATTTTTTCAGCATAAATACCAATTACCCTCATTAAAAAAAATAGTTTTACTAGGTGCGCCATCAAACTTTGTTGGTGTTTTTGATAGGTATTCTAAAATGATGGGGTATAATAAAAGAATTATTGAAGCGATGAATCAAGAAGTTTTGAAAAAATTCAAATATTTACCTGAATATTTCTCAACTGCAAAATTTTCAAAAGAAATAAAATCCAAAGGTCTTGTTATTCATGATAAAAAAGATCGTATTATTCCTTTTAGTGATGCGCTTGATTATGCAAAATATTATTCAAATGCCATTCTAGTTAAGACTAAAGGCTATGGCCACAGGCTTAAATCTGATGAAGTACACAATCATATTATAGAATTTTTAAACAGTTAAGTTTATCGTACTTTTGAATTATGACAGAAGAGTTAAAACGGATTAATAAGTTTTTGAGTGAAGTTGGTTATTGCTCTAGGAGAGAAGCTGACAAACTCATAGAAGCAGGACGCGTAACGATAAACGGGATAGTGCCCGAGATGGGTACAAAAATTTCTACTAATGATGTTGTTTCAGTTGATGGAAAAAACATAAACAACACAAAAGAAGCCTTTGTTTATATTGCTTTTAACAAGCCAGTTGGCATTGTTTGCACTACAGATACAAGTGTGGAAAAAGACAATATTATTGATTTTATAAAGTACCCAAAACGCATATTCCCAATTGGAAGATTAGATAAACCCAGTGAAGGTTTAATCCTTTTAACTGATGATGGAGATATTGTAAATAAAATCCTTAGAGCAAGCAATAATCATGAGAAAGAATATATTGTAACGGTTGATAAACCTATTTCTCAAACTTTTGTAGAGCGTATGAGTGGTGGTATTCTGCTTGCCGATTTAAACAAAATCACAAAAAAGTGTCACGTTGAAAAATTAAGCACTTATAAATTCAAAATTATACTAACCCAGGGTTTAAATAGGCAAATTAGACGTATGTGCGAATACCTAAATTACGAAGTACAAACTTTAAAACGGGTAAGAATAATGAATGTGAAAATGGATATGCCTGTTGGTGAATATCGTGAACTAACCAAAGAGGAATTCACAGAATTAAATAATTTAATAAGCAATTCAACCAAAGATTACAACCCAATCAATAACCGCAAAAAATAATATTATGAGTAGTAACGTATCCCCTTTTCATTTAGCAATTCCTGTTTATAATTTACAAACTTGTAGAACTTTTTATAGAGACACTTTAGGCTGTGAAGAAGGAAGAAGCAGCGACCATTGGGTCGATTTTAATTTCTTCGGGCATCAGTTGGTTATTCATTACAAACCTAAAGAAGAATCATCAAAATCACACACCAATTCAGTAGATGGAAAAGATGTTCCTGTGCCGCATTTTGGTGTGGTTTTAGATTGGGATGTGTTTCAAAACTTTGCTGAAAATTTAAAATCTAGAAACATACAATTTGTAATTGAACCTTATATCCGTTTTGAAGGCTTAGTTGGTGAGCAAGCCACTATGTTTTTTTACGATCCTTCAGGAAATGCCTTAGAATTTAAAGCTTTTAAAGATATTGGGCAATTGTTTGCTAAATAAAACTTACTGTTTAATAAATGTATAAATACCTTCAGGTACTTTTAAGCCCCTTGGGCCTGTATATTCTGCGGTTAAGTCTGCTATACCGATGTTAAAAATTCTAGCACGTATTTTTTCAATACCATTTTCGATAAAATGTGTCATATAAATCTTACCTAGTAATTGTGGGTTTTGTGGTTCTTTAAATGATAATTGTACAACACGAATATCTTGATTGCACTCCACACATGGTATGATTCCTTTCTCATTGTTTGTTATGATATATCCAGCAATACTAAAATCATAAATATATTCATTGTTATAAATTATTGGTAATAAATTTATTTGTTCTATCCCATTTTCTATATATTGGTATTCTCCTACTAAAGCATCATAATATCTACTTATGGTGCCGGTATTAGAATAATTTGGGTATTCGCGATGATACATCTCAACCTTAACAAATTGTATGGTTAATGAACTTGAACCTATCACCCATTTCCATTCGCCCACAAAAGGATCCAAATTGTTATCTATATCTTTAAGATAATGGCCATTTGGAGGGTATCCTGTAGAGTTATCATTATATAATGGTAATATTGGGCTTTGGGCTTTACAAGCTAATGAGGTTACTCAAATTAATAAAATTATTAGGTTTCTCATATCATAATGTTTTATTCACAGGGTACTGTTGTGGAGGTATTAGAGTTGGGTTTTAAACTTAACTCTTCAAATTGTGTGCCATCAAAGTTTAATTGATAAAGCTTAATAGCGGGTATTGGTGTAATACTATTAAAAAATTTCAAAAGATCTGCTTCTGGCGAACCATTACTATCATTATCATATAAATATTGTAAAATATCATCTAAATCAGATCCTCTAATATTATTATCTGTAATATTGGCTATATAAGATAACATATTATAGGCACTAATGGTAATGGCATATGTACCTTCATTTGTAACTACAACAGAAAATACATCTGTATGTTTTAAACTACTATTAGTGTTAAGCCCATTTAGGTAATAGGCTCTTAGCGTAACAATATCAAATCCCGAAAACATAGGATATCCAGATGAAGTATGTGTATGCATACCTCCTATGATATCGCCACCGCTATCTAGTCCTACTCCCCCAAATCCTCCAACTTTAGGATTGGTATTTATAACACCATCACTGTTTTTAGATATTTCATAACCTCTTTCGAAAGTTTCATTATTTTGAACAGAAGTTTTTAAATGTGAAATTGCATTTTTAAACTCTACATTTGTTAATAAATTATTCAATTTTATACATCCTTCTTGGTTTTCTTGGTTGGGTGGTAAAAGGGCTGTAAGATCAATAATTTCATCTTCGCAAGAATTTTGGCAATCATCTGGGTAATTCTTAAGGTAGAGTATAACATCTGGATCATCAATTCCACAGTGTCTCACTTACATGGTATTTGTATAATCTTTTGGACCACAAGCACTTGATAAATGCCAAAAATCCCCATTACTACCACTACAACCCATAACATAACGAACTAAACCACAATCTCCATCACTTGGTGGGGGATTATCAGTGGATGAATTTGGAACTGAACCTCCTCCATTATTAGTATTATCATTAGGTTCAATTGTATCTTCATCACATGGACAATCATCGGGATTTGGTTGTTTCGCATTACTAAATTTACTTGATTTACTAATACTAGTATTAAAGTCTTCTAAACTATAACGTTTAATAGTTCCTGCAAATTTACCGAAATCCTGAAAAAAAATAAATTCATCTAAAATATCATCATTAATTACAAATTCCAAAACATACACATTAGGTGAACTACTTCCAACTTTCTTATAAACTATTAGATTATGAAACGTATTTAAATCATCATCATCTAAATTTAATCTAAAACTGTAATTACTGTTACCAATAGAGTCTATAACTTCATAAATTTCATCTAAATCAATGGACATATTGTTTTTACTAGAAAGAGAACGACTTAATAGTTTTGGGTTGTTAATAGACTTACTGAAAGAAGTATTATTTTCTATAAAAGATAAAATTTATGGTATCTCATTTTAAGAAACTGAATTAATTTTTGTTTTAATTGGTGGTTCAATGTTATTTGTAATAACAGTATTATCTTTCTCACATTGATAAAAAGACATGAAAAATAATATTAAAAGTATATTCTTGAATTTGACAAAATTATTTGATAAAATTTTCATGCCTTTTTTGATATTAATTGCGTATAACTTACTCACAAATCAAATATAAATTATACATATAAACATTACTATAAGAAGAACTACGTATTTTTTTTCAATTTTTTAGTAAATATTTTTAATTGTTACTCCATATAATTGAGTTAAAAATTAATTATGAATTTCTAAACACTATTTATATCTCCAACTCGTTAAATCTGCATCTTTTGGTGCAGATTCTAAAATTCGTTTCATTATTTTTGGCACATACATACTGTTATATCGTAGCCTTGAAATATAGTTAGGGTTTTCTTGATCGCCATTCCAACAGTGTTCTGCACGATCTCCGTAATCTACTTCTCCATCGTAGTAAGGGTCTGTAGTGCTTTCTAAGAAATCTTCCATCAGGTAAACCGCATTATTTAAGTAGTAGTTATCCATATCGCCACAATAGATATGAATTTTACCTTTTAGCCTATCACCAAGTTTATCCCAATCGCGCTCCATAATATATCTTAAATCGTAATTTTCTTTCCAAAATTCAGCGACTTCATGATTAATATCTCCAGTTCGTTTATCCCATAGTCTTTTGGGGTAACCATCTTCGCCCTGAGGTGAATAGGTCGCTTCCCAAATATCAAACTGCCCACCAGACCTTGATTTATCACCTAAAACTAACTCTAAATGATTACTCTCTTTAACTGTAGAACTTACATGACCTAAATAATCTCTATGTCCCGGAACTTCAATTATTTTATGACTACTTTTAGAATAATAGGCATTTTCATCCTCATAAATATTAGTTAAACAATACGCACTGAAATCTATAGGATCTGGGCATGCTGCAAAACATCCGTTATATTCGTCAGGGTATTTAACTTGAACCGCCAAAGCTTCCCAACCGCCTGTTGAACCTCCGTATAAAAATCGAGACCAACCTTCACCTTGACCTCTAAACATCTTCTCAATATATGGAACCAACTCGTATGTTAAAGCATCACCATAAGGACCTTGACTTTCAGAGTTTACAGCATAAGAATCATCATAATAAGGCGTTGGATGTTGAATTTCAATAATTAAAAACCTAGGGAAATCTGGCTCGTTCCAACGCTTGTAAAAATCAAAAGCTTCTTGTTGTTGGATAATATTATAACCTTCTACACCAAATCTGGCAGAGTATTCTGGTTTCATGTTTTCATCAGGCGGCGTTGTTCTAAACCCTCCAAAATCTGAGGGAAAATGTCCTTGAAAAACCATTAAAGGATACTTAGCTTCTAGATGTTCATTAAAACCTTTTGGAAGAAGCACATGAGCTCCTAAATACATATCTCTGCCCCAAAATTTCGAAAGTAATTCTGATTTCATTGTTATATGTCTTATCCATTCAGTATCTTTTGGTTTTTCAATTTCAGGAATCACTTTATCTAAGGTTATATTTAAATCTTTAATTCCTCCTTCTGGAACAGTTATTTTAAAAGGCGTACTATACAGATTTCCTGGAGATGTTTTCCATTGTTGTCCTTCGCCATTATCCATTGGTAATTTTACTTGCTTACCATTAGATAGATTAAATGTTTCATAAACATGCAATAACACTTGTACATAATAATCACCTGGCTTTAAATCTTGTAAAGTTTCGTAAGGAAACCCGAAAGCTTTCTGGTCAAAATAAATGGTTTCAGCGGGTTTAACACCTTCTACATTCATACCAAAAATTGGTTGTGCATTTAATCCTTCACTAACTTGAAAACGCGGTTCAGTTTTATCATTATCAGCAAAAATTAACAACAATCTGCCATCTAATTTTTCAATATTTAAAACATCCGAAATTTTAATTTTAATAGCAGTTTCATTATTTGATTTTTGATCACAATTCAATAAAATTATTAAAAACAAAAAACAGATATACTTTATAGATTTCATGATTTATATTTTTCAAAAAAGATAGTTATAATTTTTTAAAAAATATTAATCCAATTGTCTAAACTTGATAAAACAAAAAAGTATCACAAATTATAGATTATGATGCTTTTTTTTAAAATATATAAAATTTTTACGCGTGTCTTTCTCGTGCTAATAATGTATTTTTAAGCAACATAGCAATCGTCATTGGGCCTACACCTCCGGGAACTGGAGTTATATAACTTGCTTTTTGGCTTACACTCTCAAAGTGAACATCGCCTGCTAGTCTATAACCATTCTTTTTTGTAGCATCTGGAACTCGAGTAATACCAACATCAATAATTACAACATCATCTTTAACCATATCACCTGTTAAAAATTCAGAAATCCCTATAGCGGCAACTATAATATCTGCACTTTTAGTAATCTCAATTAAATTTTTAGAACGACTATGTACTACGGTAACAGTGGCATCTCCTGCTTTTCTTTTTTGACTCATCAAGATACTCATAGGACGACCAACAATATGACTTCTTCCCATAACAACAACATTTTTACCAGAAGTCTCAATTTGATATCTTTCTAATAACTCTATAATTCCATAAGGAGTAGCTGGCAAAAAAGTAGGTAAATCTAAAGCCATTTTTCCAACGTTTGTAGGATGAAATCCGTCTACGTCCTTTTTAGGATCAACAGCCATTAAAACCTTTTGCTCATCAATTTGTTTTGGTAAAGGTAATTGCACAATAAAACCATCTATATCACTATTTGAGTTTAATTCATGAATTTTTTTAAGTAATTCATCCTCTGTAGTATATTCTGGTAATTCAATAAGTGTTGATTTAAATCCTATTAGCTCACAAGCTTTCACCTTAGCATTAACATAGGTCATACTTGCACCATCAGAACCTACTAAAATAGCAGCTAAATGGGGTACTTTTTCTCCTTTAGAAACAATTGCTTTGACATGTTCTGAAATTTCTACTTTTATATCATTACTTACTTTTTTACCGTCTAAAATGATCATATTATTGATTGTTGGTTATTGGTAAATTCTTTTTTTATTTTAAATTTTTTAACAAACTAGCGCATGCCTTTCATCATCTGCATCATCTTTTTACCGCCACCACCTTGCATCATTTTCATCATTTTGCTCATTTGATCAAACTGTTTTAAAAGCTGATTTACTTGTTGAGCTGAAGTACCAGAACCTTTCCCTATTCTTATTTTTCTACTTGAATTTATAATAGAAGGGTTGGTTCTTTCTTTTGGCGTCATGGAATGAATAATAGCTTCAATACCTTTAAAAGCATCATCATCAATATCAACATCTTTCATCATTTTTCCAGCACCTGGAATCATTCCAACAAGGTCTTTCATATTACCCATTTTTTTTATTTGCTGAATTTGTTTTAAGAAATCATCAAATCCAAATTGGTTTTTTGCAATTTTCTTTTGAAGTTTTCTGGCTTCTTCTTCATCAAATTGTTCTTGTGCTCTTTCAACTAAAGACACCACATCACCCATACCTAAAATACGGTCTGCCATACGTGATGGATAAAACATATCTATAGCTTCCATTTTTTCACCAGTACCAATAAACTTTATTGGTTTGTTTACAACGGATTTGATAGAAATTGCAGCACCACCTCGCGTATCACCATCTAACTTTGTTAGAATAACCCCATCAAAATTTAAAACATCATTAAATGCCTTAGCTGTGTTAACAGCATCTTGCCCTGTCATAGAATCCACTACGAAAAGGGTTTCTTGTGGTTTTATGGCTTTGTGAATGTTAGAGATTTCATTCATCATTGCTTCATCAACAGCTAAACGACCAGCAGTATCTATGATAACTACATTAAAACCGTTTGCTTTGGCATGTGTAATAGCTGCTTGAGAAATAGCTACCGGATCGTTATTTCCTTTATCGCTAAAAACCTCAACACCAATTTGACCTCCAACTACATGTAATTGATCAATTGCGGCAGGACGATACACATCACAAGCCACTAATAAAGGTTTCTTATTTTTTTTAGTTTTAAGGTAATTAGCAAGCTTACCAGAAAATGTAGTTTTACCAGAACCTTGTAAACCAGACATCAAAATAATACTTGGTGTACCAGATAGATTAATACCTTCGGCATCGCCACCCATAAGATCAGTTAACTCATCTTTTACTATTTTAACCATTAACTGCCCGGGTTGCAAGGTAGTTAATACATTTTGACCAAGAGCTTTTTCTTTTACTCTGGTTGTAAAATCTTTAGCTATTTTAAAGTTAACATCGGCATCTAGTAAAGCGCGTCTAACCTCTTTTAAAGTTTCTGCAACATTTACCTCAGTTATACTTCCGTGCCCTTTTAATACGTGTAAGGCTTTATCTAGTTTATCACTTAAATTATTGAACATATATTTCAGTCTTCAGTAGGCAGTCTCGAATTAGTAGCCTGCTCATAAATTTAAAGTGCAAAGTTAATGATTTAAGGTGTATTTATGAAGTTGGTTTTTTAATTTATTTAGTTGTTTTTGCGTTAAGGATTGTAAAGGAAATCCTTTTAAAAATTAGATATAACTCAAATTAGGTTGTACTAACAATTAACAGCTTGCCACTTAGTTTACTTTTGATCATGACGTTTTTAAAAGATTGTATTGAAAAGCCCGACCCTTGGGTAACGCCCTTATAAAAAAAGGCTGCTAGAATAAATTTAGCAGCCTTTATAAAGGAAATTTGAATCAATAATTAACCTAACCAATCGAAATAAGGGGATTTCCTTTTAACCAAAACATAATAATTTTTTCGAAATTGATTATTTAGATTACTGCTTTCGCTGGAATAACAAACTCAATGGAAACCCCAAGGATTTCCCTTGGGGAATTCTTTTTAATTAACTTTTCTTTTCAAGAACTAATATTCTTTCTATGGCTCCAGTTGAACTAAAATCTTTTAATTGAATTCTACTTGGATTTACTTCTACAATTTTCCATCTATAATTTAGTACCTCAAATGGTTGGTTTGTTCCGTAATACATACCTAAAAATAACCCTTGATTTTCATAAGCTAACCAGGAGCCATTGAAAACACCATTATTAGGATCTGTAACTTTTACTCTACCTGTTATTTGAAAATCTACAGTATACATCAAATAATTTTCTGTTTTATCTACATCTCTGTCTAGATATGATACTACTTCCCACTCTCCCGTAATTAAAACACCATCTACATAAGTTAAATTATCATTTTCATCAAAACAGTGTCTTTGTAAAAACATTTTATTATCTCTGTTACCTAAACTTTCAAGTTTAATTAAAGTTGGTTGTAAATATGTAACAAACCATTCTAACTGTAAATTAGGCCTGTCTTCTAATTGAATTTGCAAGACAAATCCTTCTGTGTTAAGAGGCACAACATTATATGTTCCCTCAATTAACTCTCCATTTACTCTAATTTTAACAACGTTATCTGAAAAGAATTTTAAAGGTGTCCCTATGTAATCTTTTTCATTATCTATTCCGTCTATAGTTAAACGTTCTACTCTCCAGAAACATTCTTGTAAATAATCTTCAATCCTATCTTTAGTGATTACATAATTGATATCACAATTCTTCTTTAAGATGATTTTGTTACCACCGGTTTGGAATAACTTTATTTTTCCTGGTTCAAGATCATAAACAAACCATTCTAATGTAAAGTCTACTAAAGAATCAAATTCTAATTTTATTAGTGCGCCATTATCAGTAACGCGTGTTGTCCAAGTTCCAGTTAAAACATCGCCTCCTCTTGAATAAACTTTAACGACATTATCTTCATTAAATACCATAACATATTCGCGATACACCTCGATTAAGCTATCCTGATTTCTTTCAATTTCATATACAACCCAAGGGCACGTTTTTAAAAGTTCGTCTAAACGCTCTTTGGTAAAATCATCATCACCATAATCGTTATCATCATCTTCATCACAAGCATCCTTTGCTTCATTAATAGTTCTAGCTAATTCTATATTATTATTTACTTGAATTTCAGAACCATCAGCTAATACCATTGTTAGTGGGAAGTTTAAGCTAGCTAAAAGACCTGTTTCTTCTTTAACTCTTTCAATAAATTCATATAACTGACGGTCGTTTTCGATGTTTATAAAATCGGTAACTTGAAAATTTGTATTGTAAACTGAAAAAGATATTGGGTATTTAAAATCAATACATTCAATGTCATCATCGTCTTCATTTTCTCCACTACATTCTTCAATTAAATCTTCTAATTGATCTTCATTCTCTATTACAATTTCCTCATAATTTGCATTAATAATAGTTATTGGAAAAACAATATCTAAAATATCATCATCATCATCAAACTCTTTAAAAATAGCTTCAATAAGTTGTAAATCTTCTTCTGTATCAATAGTGATTTCTAAACCATTTACGAAAACAGTTATTGGTAACTCTACAGATAAACAACTAGCCTTATCAATAATATTATCTTTAGAACCATCCATTTTAGCAGTGGCACTAATTAAAGTAGTTAACTCAGAAGTTGGAGCTAACGCTTCGGCTTCTTGAGGTTGAGTAATATCAATTACTTCATCTTGACAAGAAGTAACGAATAAAAGGGCAAAAAAAGGCAACAGTAATAATAATCTCATTTTTGTTATCATGATATTTGATTTTGGGTTGAACATAGCGTTTTGATTATAAAACAGGATAACTTTAAAAATTCCTACCCTATGTTTGGTTTTTTTTTAATTTAGTGACTCCAACTACCATCAACTATGAGTAAACAGCTACATGATAATATTTGCGAAGAACATCTTTTTTCTTCTATTTTTAATAAACACTCTAAAAATTTACACGATTTCTTATACTATAAGTTTGGGGAATTACTTAACCCAAAAGACAAGGTACAAGAAGCATTTATAAAATTATGGGAAAACTGCGCGAAAGTTTCGCCAGAAAAAGCTAAGAGTTTTGTTTTTACAACCGCTAATAATTTAATGCTTAATGAAACTGCACACCAAAAGGTAGTTTTAAAACACCAACAGACCAAACAAAAAATATATACCAATGAAAGTCCTGAATTTTTAATGCAGGAAAAGGAGTATAACGATAAATTGCAAAAGGCATTAAATAATTTAACTGAAGCCCAAAGAGAAGCTTTTATGATGAACCGTGTTGAAGGCAAACGTTTTAAAGAAATAGCAGAAATATTAGATATTTCGACTAAAGCCGTTGAAAAACGTATTTATGGTGCTTTGGAAAAATTGAGAAAGGATATTAAGGAGTTTAAATAAATACAGAAGATTAAAGACTGAAATTTTAGTTATAAAAAAATTGAAATACGGGTAGGAAAAAACAAAAGACAACTGTTATATAATTGAATAAGCAAATAATGAAAAGAGAAGAACTCATATCTAAATGGTTAGATAACAACTTAAATCCCCAAGAACTACAAGCATTTAAAAACCTTGAAGATTATAAAGATTTAGTAAAGTTAAATTCCAATTTACAAGCTTTTAAAGTAGACATTTATAACACAACTAAAGAATTAGAGATTATTTTATCTAAAATTAAAAGTAAAAAAACACAGCCTAAAACGCATTGGGGAAAACCTTTTATGAGAATTGCCGCTATTCTTGCGATATGTTTTAGCTTATACTATTATACTACTAGCTTAGATTCTACAATTAGAACAAAAATAGCTCAAAAAACAACTATTGATCTACCTGACGCATCAAACGTTTCCCTCAACGCAAAATCGGTGCTGACATATAATAAAAACGATTGGAAAAAAGATCGTCATGTAGAACTTGATGGTGAAGCTTTTTTTAAAGTTGCCAAGGGTTCTACATTCAATGTTATTACAAAATCAGGAATCATAACGGTTTATGGTACTCAATTTAATGTAAAACAACGCGATAATTATTTTGAGGTTATTTGTTACGAAGGATTAGTTGGGGTTACTTACAATTCTCAAGAAACAAAATTAAAACCTGGAGACAGTTTTTTAATTATTGATGGGAAAACAATTGCAAAAGAAAAAGAAAGCCGCTCTACACCTTCGTGGATAAATAACGAAAGCACATTTAAAAGTACGCCATATAAAGCAGTGATTTCTGAGTTTGAAAGACAATACAATGTTGAAATAACATTACTTGGAATTGATTCTATTCAGTTATTCTCGGGTAGTTTTACTCACGATAATTTAGACGTGGCATTAAAATCAATTACACTACCTTTACATGTAACCTATAGTAAAACTAACAATACTATAATACTAAGAGGTGAGTAAAAATATACTTTCTATCTTTTTTTTAATTGTTTTTTTGAATGTTGCAAGCACAAAAGCTCAAACAATTCAAAAAGAAAAGCATCCTCTTATTACAGTTTTAAGACAAATTGAAAAAAAATTTAATATTAGTTTTTCTTACGTTGATGAAACCATAAAAAATAAACAAGCCAAACCTTTAAAAGATGGCTTAACGCTTCAGGAAGCTTTAGAGTTTTTAAAACTAGAGACCAATCTAGACTACGAATTATTAGACAACCGATTTGTAGTAGTAAAAATACCTAAAAAAGAGAGTAGTTTATCTAACACTCAAAGACTTCAAGAAGTTATAATAAATAATTATTTAACCTCTGGTATTACTAAACTTAATGATGGTTCAATTAATATAAAACCTGAAACCTTTGGTATTTTACCTGGACTAATTGAACCAGATGTTTTACAAACTATTCAAGCGTTACCGGGTGTTTTGAGTACTGACGAAACAGTTTCAAATATTAACGTTCGAGGTGGCACACACGACCAAAATTTGATACTTTGGGATGGTATAAAAATGTATCAATCTGGCCACTTTTTTGGTTTAATTTCTGCCTTTAACCCTTATACTACAAAACGTATAAATCTTTATAAAAATGGTACCCGTGCAAAGTATGGCGATGGCATTTCTAGCATTATAGATATGCAGTTACCTGATGATATTGATAACGAATTTAAAGCTGGTGGTGGTTTTAATTTAATTAATGCTGATGGGTTTGCAAAAATACCAATTTCTAAGAAAACAGAATTACAAATTTCTACACGGCGGTCACTGACTGATTTGATAAACACCTCAACTTACAACCAATATTTTAAGCGCATTTTTCAAGATTCTGATTTTACCAAATCAAAAGGTAGTGATAACGCTATTTCTCAAAATGAATCTTTCTATTTTTATGATGTTACTGCGAAGTTTTTATATGATGTTACCGCAAAAGATAAAGTTAGATTACATTTTTACAATGTGAGTAATGAATTAAATTACGACGAACAATCCATTATTAATGATAGAAATGAAGCTTTAAACAGTAAACTAACACAACGAAATTCTGCTATTGGATTAACTTACATTCGAGATTGGACAAACAAGTTTTCAACAACCTCTCAAATTTATGTTTCAAACTATGATTTAGATGCTATCAATTTTGATGTTTTGAATAATCAGCGTTTAATTCAAGAGAATGAAGTATATGATGGCTCAGCTAAAATAGATGCTAATTACAAACTCAATCGTCAATTTACAATTAATGGTGGTTATCAATTTACTGAGGTTGGCATTAGTAATTTAGAAGATGTTAATAATCCAGATTTTAGAAGTTATATAAAAGAAGTTATTAGAAGTCATGCTGTTTACGGCGAAATAAATTTTCTATCCAACAATGCCAAAACCAGAATAAATTTAGGTGGCAGATTAAACTACATAAAAAAGTTTGATATGCTTTTTGCTGAACCAAGATTAAATTTTAGTCATCGATTTTTAAATCATTTTAGATTTGAAATTCTAGGGGAATTTAAAAGTCAAACTACGTCACAAATTATTGATTTACAAAATGATTTTTTAGGTATAGAAAACAGAAGATGGGTACTATCAAACAATAATACCATACCCGTTATAAAAAGCAAACAACTATCTGGAGGTGTACATTTTAATAAAAATAAATTTTTAATAAGTGCAGAAGCTTATATAAAAAATGCTGACGGTATTACAACTAGGAGTCAAGGTTTTCAAAACCAATATCAGTTTGTAAATGCTATTGGAAGTTATAAAATTAAAGGTATAGATTTTTTATTAAATAAACAGTTTAATAACATCATTAGCACCTGGGTTTCTTATTCATATAGCACAAATAACTACACTTTTAATGAACTAAATAATGGCGAGTCGTTCCCTAACAATGCCGATATACAACACGCAATAACCTTAGCTTGTACTTACACAAAAAATAAAATAAAATTGGCTATCGGATTGAATTGGCATTCTGGTATTCCTAACACAGAACCAAGTATAAACGATATTTCTGATGATGAAGTGATAACTTATGCTAGCCCAAACAGTAGCAACTTAAATGACTATTTACGCTTGGATTTTTCTACTAATTATGACTTTAATATGTTTGATAATGTAAAAGCTACTATTGGCACTTCGGTTTGGAATATTTTAAATAAAAAAAACATTATCAACGCTTACTATACATTGGATAATGACAATTTGGTTAATAAAATTGAAAATGAATCTTTGGGAATCACTCCAAATGTAAGTTTTAGATTACGATTTTAGATGAATTACCATTAAACTTCACAACTAATTGATTTTCAACGAAAAATATCAATTTTTTAAATATTAAATCAATCTTTTCTCTATTTTTAAAAAAAAATAAATATATGGCATCACTTAATCCACTAGGTTCAAATTTAGACTTGCGAAAAGCTAAACACCTGCTAAGACGTGCTACTTTTAATTTTACCAAAGAGCAACTTAATTTATTCATCGGGATTTCTGCAATAGAAGCTGTTAATGGCTTAACTGATAACTTAGATAATAATTTGGATCAACCTTTCGATCCGCTTCCTATAGCCAATCCTGATGGCTTTTGGACCTCATCAAATGATCTCCCAAACTCCTTTAGTGGTCAAGGAAGAAAAAGAGGGATCGTTTCAGGTTGGTGGTTATATAATGCTATGCAACAAGTTAGTTTAAAACATAAACTCTCTTTCTTTTTACATACAAGTTTTACAGTAGGCAAAGATTCTGGTGTTGGAGCTGCCACCTATTTTTTTGACCATTTAAATTTACTAGATTTTTACGCATTAGGAAACATTAAAACATTAGCTAAAAAAATCACACTAGATAATGGAATGTTAGATTATTTAGATAACACCCAGAATAATAAAAATAATCCAAACGAAAATTATGCAAGAGAATATTTAGAGTTGTTTACAATTCTGAAAGGCAAACAAATTGGAGATGGAAACTATACCAATTACACTGAAATAGACATACAACAGGCTGCAAAAGTGTTTTCTGGGTTTAAGAAAAGAAATGATAGAAGTGATATTGACCCTGATACGAGTATCCCAATGGGATATATTAATATTAGCCAACACGATACCAACGATAAAGTATTCAGTGATTCTTTTGGAAACCAAGTGATTACAGGTAAAAATAATGAAACAGAAATATTTGAAGAGTTAGACAATTTTGTAGAAATGGTTTTTTCACAACCTGAAACTGCTAAAGCATTTTGCAGAAAATTATATCGTTATTTTGTAAAAAGCGAATGGACAGAAGAAATTGAAACAGATATCATTACACCACTTGCACTAATACTCATAGATAATAATTATGAAATATTACCAGTTATCACAACTTTACTATCAAGCGAACATTTCTATGATGCAGATGATAGTGATGCGACTGATAATATTATTGGTAGTATTATAAAAAGTCCGTTACAATTATATTCAGAAATATGTTCGGTTTTCAATGTAACATATCCAGACCCAAATACAGATCCATTAAGATACTACAGTAATTTCTTCCTCAATTTTATTCATAACACATATTTTAAAGCAGCTGGGATGGAATTGCATAACCCTGATTCGGTAGCAGGTTATCCAGCCTATTATCAAGAACCAGGGTTTGATAGAAACTGGTTTTCATCAAATACACTAATTGGAAGATATAAACTAATAGAAAGTTTAATTGAAGGTAAAAACACTATAACTAACGGTAATATTTATGCACAATTAGACACAGTTACTTTTGTGAAAAATAAAATTGATAATGCTTCAGATCCCAATTTATTGGTTAATGAAATTGCAGATTTATTATATCCAGAAAGTATTGATACTGATCGAGTAAATTATTTTAAAAGTTTTTTAGTTGACGATGGATTCCCAGATTATTATTGGTCTGGAACCTGGTCTCAATATTTAAATGATGGTGATGACACCACGGTAAGAACGCGATTGGATGCATTAATAATAGCTATGGTTAATGCTGCAGAATTTCAACTAATGTAAATAACTTAATTTATGAAAAGAAGACAATTTATAAAATTATCATCTGCTGCTTCAGCAATTGCATTAACTCCTTTTGAATTACAGGCAGCATTAAAATCATTTTTACCATTTGCAAACTGTCCAGATATTTCTAATAGAAAATTAATACTTATAAATTTAGCTGGTGCCAATGATGGATTAAATACTATAATTCCATTAAATCAATATGACACTTATAGTAATTTAAGACCTACAATAAAAGTTCCAGAAACAGGAGTAAATAAATATATTACACTTGATGATAATTTGCCTAACAATCAACAATTAGGTTTAAACCCCGCGCTAATAGGCTTTAAATCTTTATATGATGAAGGTGTTTTTAGAATCATACAATCCGTTGGTTATCCATCACAAAATAAAAGCCACTTTAAATCCACAGATCTTTATCTAACAGGTAATGATGGCAACAGCTTATTAAATGGTGAAGATACAGGATGGATTGGACGGTTTATGGAATTATATTACGCTGATTTATTATTAGAAACTTTTCCTTTAGCTGTAGAAATAGGTTCTAATAAAACTTCACTAGGTTTTCATGCCGAAGAAGCTCACGGTTTATCATTAAATATAACTGGACAAGACCCTGCTGGTTTTTATTCTGTTTTAAATGGTTTAGGAGGTGTACCACCAATAAATATTCCTAATTCTGATTATGGTAAACAATTAGAATTTATAAATAATACTGACGCTTTATCAAATACATACGCTAACTCAATTTCTTCAGCCTTTAATGGTGGAAAAAACGACGTAAGTTATCCAGACTCTGATTTATCAAACCAATTAAAAACAGTTGCAAGATTAATAAGTGGTAATTTAAAATCCAAAGTCTTTATGGTTCGTATTTCTGGTTTTGATACACATAATGCACAAGTACAAGGTATTGGAGATGTAACTGGAAGACATCATGAATTATTAACAGAACTATCTGAAGCCATAAAAGCTTTTATGGATGATTTAAAAAGTCAGAATTTAGATGAAGATGTAGTTGGATTAACTTTTTCTGAATTTGGAAGAAAAGCTAAAGAAAACGGTAGTTTTGGAACAGATCATGGAGAAATTGCTCCTATGTTTGTTTTTGGCAAACCTGTTGCTGGTGGCGTTTCTGGTACTAATCCAATTTTAACAGAAGCTACAGATTTAAACAATTATCAAATCCAAACAGTTCAGTATGATTACAGACAAACTTTTGCCACTCTATTACAAGACTTTTTAGGAGCAGACAATACCATTATTGATGCTACATTTTTTAACCATACAGTAAACGATAGTTTTAATAATTTAAAACTTGGTGAAATTTTGAAAGATGAGTATTCAATAGCAACAAATTGCACAAATTTTTCAGGTGAAAATCCAAAAGAAGCATCTAAAAAATGGATGATTCATCCCAATCCTTTTATAGATATCATAAATCTTTCAACCACTTTAGAAAATACTGACTCTATTTCTTATAGACTTTTTAACTCATCTGGAGTCATGTTAATAGATAAAACCGAAAATCTTGAAGCTGGCAAATTAGAACTTAATTTAAAAAACTTATCAAGCGGACTATACCTTTTCCAAATTGACACTCTTAATAAAAAGGAAATTCACAAAGTAATTAAAATTTAAAACTTTGCTTTATCGAACTAATACTTTAATTAGTTATCGTAACAAAACCTATTTATTAAACACTAATAGATAAACTGTTACTAGCCAATAACATGTTCTATAAAATTATATTTTTAATTTTCAAACTTAAATTTATTCAACCTTCAGAACGTGCTATCAATTATTTGATGCACAACGAAGAAGTTGAAAAGTTAGAATATACTTTAAGGTTTGGAAACTATAAAAATAGAAAATTATCTGCCGAAGCTTTGGGGGTTATTGGTAAACCATCTTCTATACCTGTACTTATAAATGTTATGAATGATAAAGTTCAAAACGTATCTATGGCTGTTTTAAATGCTTTGGAAACATTAGAAGATAATGATGAGCTTGTAAAAACGATTGTAAATAAACGATTTAATTGGTTAAAGCTTGTTACCGATAGTAAAGTTAAATATGAAGTTAACAAAAACAAAAAGTATAAAATTTACCGTTGGGAACGCGCTAGTAAAAAATCGTTTGATCGCGCTAAAGAACAACTAAAAAAGCCAATGCGATAGTTTTGCGTTAAGTATTGCAGTGAAAACCCTTTTTAGGAGGCACGAGCAAAAAAGATTGTAAAGTAAAGCCAGACTTCATGTCATAAGCGTAATCGAAGGATTTGGTAACGCCCTAATTATTACTTAAAACTTATACTCGGATAATGGTTTTGTAAATTTCTCAGGGTCTTCTGCTAAATGGTAACGTGGGTCGTCTATATCCTCGATGATTACTTCTCTGAATTTTGGGCTTGCTTTGTAAAGTAATATTTTACAGTCTTCGCTTAAGTGTTTTAGTTTGATTGTTTTGCCTTCGGCTTCGTATTTATTTACCAAATTAAAAATTGCTTCTAAGGCAGAATGATCGCTTATGCGTGACTCTACAAAATCTATTTCAACATTATCGGGATCGTTTTTTACATCAAACTTATCATTAAACGCTATGATGGAACCGAAAAATAATGGTCCCCAAATTTCGTAAACCTTTGTACCATCATCACGCATACGCTTCCGTGCTCGAATGCGTTTAGCATTTTCCCATGAAAAAACTAAGGCACTAATAATAACACCTGCTATTACCGCAATTGCCAAATCGAAAATAACAGTTAGTGAGGATACGGCTACTAGAACAATGACATCGGTAATCGGGATTTTATTTAATATACGAAAACTACTCCAAGCGAATGTGCCTATAACAACCATAAACATAACGCCAACTAACGCAGCTATAGGAACTTGCTCAATTAATCCAGATGCAAATAGAATAAATACTAGCAATAAAACCGCAGCTACAATACCTGATAATCGTTTTCTACCTCCTGACTTTATGTTGATTAAAGATTGTCCAATCATGGCACAACCACCCATACCACCAAATAATCCGGTAATGATATTTGCACCACCTTGCGCTAAACATTCACGGTTGGTATTACCTCTAGTTTCAGTTAATTCGTCAACTAAATTTAGTGTCATTAACGATTCAATTAAACCAATAGCTGCTAATATTAATGCATACGGACCAATAAACTTTAAAGTTTGCCAAGTAAAAGGAACTTTACTAAAAATATCTGTTTGGAATTGTGGTAAACCGCCTTTTAAACCTTCGCCTCCACCATCGCGTATAAAACTACCAACGGTTGCAACATCTAATTTTCCAAAAATAACAATAGCAGAAACTACCAAAATAGCAATTAAAGCTTCGGGTAATTTTTTAGTTAGTTTAGGTAAACCAAACATAATCCCCATGGTTAAAGCTACCAGTCCAAGCATAATATATAACTGAATGCCAGAAAACCAATCACCATAAGCGTTTTTAAACATCCCTAATTGAGACAAGAAAATAACTATTGCTAAACCATTAACAAAACCCATCATTACTGGGTGAGGAATCAATCTTACAAACTTACCTAGTTTAAAAACACCAGCTAACATTTGTATAAAACCCATTAAAATAACTGTTGCAAATAAATAATATAACCCTAATTGTTCACCCTCGGCTCCAAAAGCATTTCCTTCAGCAACCAAACTTACCATTACTACTGCAAGTGCACCTGTAGCTCCACTTATCATTCCGGGTCTGCCACCAAAAACAGAGGTTATCAACCCAATCATAAATGCGGCATACAAACCAACTAAAGGATCTACCCCTGCAACAAATGCAAATGCTACTGCTTCAGGAACCAAGGCTAATGCCACAGTTACTCCACTTAAAATATCATTTTTTGCGTTGGTTGTTCTTGTAGTAATAAATTCGGTCATCTTGAGTATTTGAAGCTACAAATTTACAGTTTATATATTTCCCAACAAGTTATCTTATATTATTTGACCTATAGTTTTACTACAACGTTTGAAAATTTATGAGTTATTTTCTTTAGAAATTGTAGATTTACTAAAAACAATTTTTAATTATGAAAAAGATTCTTTTTCTAGTAGTTTTAACAGTTGGTTGTAACGCTTCAACTGAAATTAAAAATTTCGATTTTGAAACTCAGTTTGAAAAATCTGAGGGCCTAGAAACTGCTACTTACGAGGAAACCATTCAATATTATACTAATCTATCAGAAGCCTACAAAGAAATCTCTATTGATAGTATTGGAGAAACCGACTCTGGCAAACCACTCCATCTTGTAACTTTAAACCTAGATAAACTATTTGATTTTTCTGAAATTCATAAAACAGGAAAACGCATCTTATTAATTAATAATGGCATTCACCCTGGTGAGTCTGATGGTATTGATGCTACTATGATGCTTTTTAGGGATATTGTACAAGGAAAAATTGAAGCTCCAAAGAATACGGTTTTAGCTACCATCCCAATTTATAATGTTGGTGGTAGTTTAAATAGAAACTCAAAAACTAGAACAAACCAAAATGGTCCTCTTGAATATGGTTTTAGAGGTAATGCCAGAAATTATGATTTAAATAGAGATTTTATAAAATCGGATACTAAAAATGCTAAGACCTTTGCAAAGATTTTTCATTTAGTAAAACCAGATGTTTTTATTGATAACCATGTAAGTAATGGGGCAGATTACCAATATACGCTAACGCATTTATTCACGCAACACAACAAACTTGGTGGTAATTTAGGCCAATTTTTACATACTGAAATGATGCCTAAACTAGAACAAAAACTTGCCGAAAAAGAATGGGATATCACACCTTATGTTAATGTATTTAACTCCATTCCTGAAAAAGGATTTTCTCAATTTATGGACCATCCCCGTTATTCAACAGGCTATACTACTTTATTTAACACCTTAGGTATGATGGTGGAAACACACATGTTAAAACCATACAAACAGCGTGTAGAGGGAACTTACGAACTGATGAAAAGTATGATAGAAATTACTGAAGAACAGGGGGATCAGATTTCAGAATTACGAAAGGATGCATTATCTGATATTAAAAAACAAAAAACCTATACACTTGATTGGGAGATTGACACTACTAAAACAACAACTTTAAATTTTAAAGGTTTTGAAGGTGAGATTATAAAAAGCGCTGTAACAGGATTTGATCGATTAAAATATGATAAAACTAAACCATTTATAAAGAAGGTTGTTTATGAAAATTATTTTAAGCCAAACTCAATTATTGATGTACCAAAAGCATATGTGATACCTAAAGGTTTACATCATGTTATTGATTTATTAAAATTAAATCAAGTTAAAATGACCGCATTTGAAAACGATACAACAATTAATGTTGAATCTTATAAAATTTCAGACTATAAAACCAGACAATCACCTTATGAAGGTCATTATCAACATTACAAAACTGAAATTAATAAAACAGAAAAAACCATTCACTTTTTTAAAGGTGATTTTATGATTTACACCAATCAAGCTGCTTTTAGGTATTTGATTGAAACTCTTGAGCCACAGGCTCCAGATTCATTTTTTAATTGGAATTTCTTCGATACTATTTTACAACAAAAAGAAGGGTTTTCGCCGTATGTTTGGGAAGACAAAATACTCGAAATACTAAATCAAAATCTAGAATTGAAAATTAAATTTGATTCAAAAAAATCAATTGATAATGATTTTGCTAACAATTGGTATGCACAATTAGATTGGTTGCATAAACAAAGTAAAAACTATGAAAAAGCACATATGCAATTCCCTATTTATAGGATTAGCTATTAATTAACTTTAATCTCTAATTAAAGGCATAGTCGTACAACGCAACAAACCGCCTTGTTTTGATATTTCGCCGTAAGTAACTTCCTCTACTGTGAAACCTTCATTACACAACCATATATTTAATCTTGTAAAGTTCTTTTCAGAAATAATAACATCTTCAGATATTGAAAAAACATTACTATTCATTTCATACATTTCCTCTTTAGAGATTTCAAATACATTTTCTTTTCCAAAAAAATCAACTAACCAATCATACTCCTTTTCAATTAAAAATCCATTTTTATGAATAATAGCTTTTCCTTTGCCTATGGGTTGAAAACAACAATCTAAATGTAAAGCATTTTCTTTAGCATTTGTATTTGACTTTCTTAATTCGAAAGATTTTACAATTTTATCTGGAAATAATTCTTGAATTGCAATAACTGCATCCATATTTGTTCGAGCTGTTATTAAATCTGGATAATCTTCTCCTGAATAAGTACCAATAAAAATATAATCGCCCCAAGGCATAACATCACCGCCTTCGACATGACACTCATCTGGTAAAATGATTCTTTTATCTCTATCTACTTGATTCCAAACATATCTAATCGCTTCAATTTCTCTATCTCTATCTGGAAGTATATTTGCACGGATAATTTTATCGTCTATAACAAATGCAATATCTCTGGAGAATATTTGATTACAATTATTTATAACTTCTGGTCTAAAAACTTTAACACCATATTTTTCAAACACTTTAGCAACAGCATCCATTTCTAAAATCATATCAGACTCTTTAGGATAAGTACCTGATAGAACATGCTCTATGCTTTTAGGATCGTAACAATCTTCAACTTTAGGAATACGCCCATTACTTTCAGCTGTACCTAAAATCACCTCCCGAAGCCTTGAAATTTCATCTGTAATATTTAAATGTAGCATATTGTAAATATAAAAAAGCTCCACAAGTAATAACTTATGAAGCTTTGTATTTTTTACTCTATTAAAATTACCTTTTATCTATTGAAACAAACTTTCTTTCAGTCTCTCCAATATAAATTTGTCTTGGTCTTCCAATTGGTTCTTTACGTAATCGCATTTCTCTCCATTGTGCTATCCAACCTGGTAAACGACCAAGTGCAAACATAACTGTAAACATATCAGTTGGTATCCCCATACCTCTGTAAATGATTCCTGAGTAGAAGTCTACATTAGGATATAACTTTCTATCCACAAAATATGAATCTTCTAATGCTTCTTTTTCAAGTCCTTTAGCTATATCTAAAATAGGATCAACAATCCCTAAATTACCTAACACTTCATCAGCAGCTTTTTTGATAATTTTAGCTCTAGGATCAAAATTTTTGTAAACACGATGTCCAAAACCCATTAAACGGAAAGGATCATTTTTATCTTTAGCTTTAGCCATGTATTTTTTTGTATCTCCTCCATCTTCTTTGATAGCTTCCAACATTTCTAAAACTGCTTGATTTGCACCACCATGAAGTGGACCCCAAAGTGCTGAAATACCAGCAGAAATAGATGCAAAAAGACCAGCATGAGATGAACCTACAATCCTTACTGTAGATGTAGAACAGTTTTGCTCATGGTCTGCATGAAGAATTAAAAGTTTATCTAAAGCATCAACTAAAATTTTACTTTGTACATAACAAGCATTAGGTTGTCGAAACATCATTTTCAAAATGTTTTCAACATATCCTAACTCATTATCACCATAATCAAGTGGTAACCCTTGTTTTTTGCGTAATGTCCAAGCTACTAAAACAGGAAACTTTCCTAAGATTCTAACTACAGATTTGTACATATCCTCTTCTGAATTCACATTTACAGAAGAAGGATTAAATGCCGTTAACGCACTAGTTAAAGACGATATTACACCCATTGGATGTGCGGATTTTGGAAAAGCATCTAAAATCTTTTTTATATCTTCATCCACAATAGATTGTGCTTTAATATCTGCATGAAATTTTTCACTTTGTTCTTTTGTAGGTAGCTCACCAAAAATTAATAAAAATGCTACTTCTAAAAAATCGGCTTTTTCAGCTAGCTCTTCAATTGAATATCCACGATATCTCAAAATACCTTTTTCACCATCTAAAAAAGTAATAGCACTTTCACATGACCCTGTATTTTTATACCCAGGATCTATTGTTATTACACCTCCCGAATCACTTCTAAGAGTTGTAATGTCAATTGCAAGCTCATTTTCGGTTCCCTTTATTAAAGGAAATTCATTTTTTTTACCGTTAATTTCTATCGTAGCAGTATTTGCCATTTTTTTAGTAATTTAAAGTTATCATGTGGTTTGCTAAATTACGAAATATACCTTTATTTTTAAAGACAATTCGAAATGATTTAATCGATTAAGCAATTATTAAAATTGATACTAAATAAAAAAGCGATTATTAGAAAATAATCGCTTTTAATATAATTTATAAATTGTTTTCTTATTTTATTTTGAATGCTTTTTCTTGTGGAAAATAAGCAACTTCTCCTAATTGTTCTTCAATACGAAGTAATTGATTGTATTTCGCCATACGATCACTTCTAGAGGCAGAACCGGTTTTAATTTGCCCACAATTTAAAGCTACCGCTAAATCAGCAATCGTATTATCTTCTGTTTCACCAGAACGATGAGACATTACTGAAGTATATCCTGCATTTTTAGCCATATTAACTGCTGCAATAGTTTCAGTTAAAGATCCAATTTGATTTACTTTTATTAAAATTGAATTAGCAATACCATTTTCAATACCACGAGATAATCTCTCTACATTAGTAACAAATAAATCATCACCAACTAATTGAACTTTATCGCCAATTTTTTCTGTTAATAATTTCCATCCATCCCAATCGTTTTCATCCATACCATCTTCAATAGAAATAATTGGATATTTTGCAGCTAATTCAGCTAAATACTCAGCTTGTTCAGCAGAAGTTCTCACTTTACCTGTTTCACCTTCAAATTTTGTGTAGTCGTATTTTCCATTTACATAAAATTCGGCAGCTGCACAATCTAAAGCTACCATCACATCACCTCCAAAAGTATATCCTGCTTTTTCAACGGCTACTTTAATAGAATCCAAAGCATCCTCTGTACCTCCTGCTAAATTTGGCGCAAAACCTCCTTCATCACCTACAGCTGTGCTTAAACCTCTATCGTGTAAAACTTTTTTAAGGTTATGGAAGATTTCAGTGCCCATTTGCATAGCCTGTGTAAAGTTTTTAGCTTTAACTGGCATAATCATAAATTCTTGGAATGCAATTGGCGCATCACTATGAGAACCACCGTTAATGATATTCATCATTGGTACTGGCAATGTATTAGCAGAAACTCCACCAACATAACGATATAATGGCATATTTAACTCTGCTGCTGCTGCTTTAGCTACTGCTAAAGAAACACCTAAAATAGCATTAGCTCCTAACTTTGATTTATTTTTTGTTCCATCTAAATCAATCATTATTTGATCGATAAGATTTTGTTCAAATACTGATACTCCTAATAATTCTTGAGCAATAATAGAATTTACATTATCTACGGCTTTTAAAACGCCTTTACCCATATATGCTTTTCCACCGTCACGTAATTCTACTGCTTCATGTTCTCCAGTTGATGCACCTGATGGTACAGCGGCTCTTCCTAAAACGTCATTTTCTGTAACTACATCTACTTCTACTGTAGGATTTCCTCTTGAATCTAGAATTTGTCTTGCGTGGATATTAATTATAATACTCATAATTGGTTTGTTTTAAACTTTTAATAATCAAATTTACGGTTAAATCTTGTTTTTAATTTAATGTTTGTAGAGAATTTAACAAAAACGGTTCTATAACGTTTTAGTTAAGAAACCCTCAATATTAATAATTTAATATTGAGGGTTTTATGGGGTTAATTATTTTTTTAAATTTTCAATAAATTGATCAAATAAATATGAAGAATCATGCGGACCAGGACTAGCTTCAGGATGGTATTGAACTGAAAAACAGTTTTTACTTTTCATCGCTAAACCAGCTACTGTATGGTCATTTAAATGAATATGAGTTACTTCCAAATCAGCATGAGACTCAGCTTCTTCCTTATTAACTGCAAAACCATGATTTTGAGACGTAATTTCACCTTTACCCGTTATTAAATTTTTAACAGGATGGTTAATACCTCTGTGTCCATTATGCATTTTATAAGTAGAGACTCCATTCGCTAATGCTATTACTTGATGACCTAAACAAATACCAAATAAAGGTAAATCTCTTTTAATAATTTCTTTGGCTAATTCTTGAGCTTCAATTAAAGGTTCAGGATCACCTGGTCCATTTGATAAAAAGTACCCATCAGGCTTAAATGATTCTAAATCTTCAAATTTTGAATTATATGGAAACACTTTAATATAAGCATCTCTTTTAGCTATGTTACGAAGTATATTCTTTTTTATACCAATATCTAATGCTGCTACTTTATAAGCCGCATTTTCATCACCAAAATAATAAGGCTCTTTAGTTGATACTTTTGAAGCTAATTCTAAACCTTCCATATTTGGAACTTTAGCTAACTGCTTTTTTAAACCTTCTATATTATCTACATCTGTTGAAATAACAGCATTCATAGCACCATGATCTCTGATATAACTAACCAGAGCTCTAGTATCTACATCAGAAATTGCTAGAAGATTATTTTTATTTAAAAAATTTTCTAACGAATCATCGGCCGCAGTTCTAGAGTATTCATAACTAAAGTTTTTTACAATGAGTCCTGCTATCTTAATAGAATCTGATTCAACTTCATCTTCGTTTGTTCCGTAATTACCAATATGAGCATTCGTAGCTACCATTAATTGACCATAATATGAAGGATCTGTAAAAATCTCTTGGTAACCAGTCATTCCTGTATTAAAACACACTTCGCCAAAAGCAGTACCTTGTTTATCACCTACAGCTTTACCATAAAAAATGGTACCATCTGCTAAAAGGATGATGGCTTTTTGTCTTTTTTGATATTTCATGTTTTTAAAAAAGTTTTACAAAATTGCATAAAAAAAAGGATAAACTAAAATAGTTTATCCTTTATATATTAAATGCTTATTAACATTTATTCTTCTTCTTCGTTAGATGCTTTAGTTTCTACAACTGGAGCCGCAGCAGGTTTAGAACCACCTCTCCTACTTCTTCTTGTTGTTTTCTTACTAGATTTTTCAGCGTTATAAATTTCATTATAATCTACTAATTCAATCATAGCCATATCAGCATTATCACCTAACCGATTTCCAAGTTTAATAATTCTTGTATAACCACCTGGTCTATCAGCTATTTTAGCAGCAACATCTCTAAATAATTCAGTTACTGCCTCTTTTTGTCTAAGACGAGCCATAACAATACGTCTGTTATGTGTAGTATCTTCTTTAGATTTAGTAATAATTGGCTCAACAAATTGCTTTAAAGCTTTAGCTTTAGCTAATGTTGTGTTAATACGTTTATGCTCAATTAATGAACATGCCATATTAGCTAACATAGATTTTCTATGAGCAGTTTTTCTACCTAAGTGGTTAATTTTTTTTCCGTGTCTCATGACGTCTATTTTATCATCTTGCTACCAAACTCGACAAGCGAGGAGCAAAATATGATTAATTAATCTTTATCTAATTTATATTTACTTAAATCCATTCCGAAATTTAAACCTTTAACATTTACGAGCTCCTCAAGCTCAGTTAATGATTTTTTACCAAAATTTCTGAATTTCATCAAATCGTTTTTATTGAATGATACTAAATCTCCTAAAGTATCTACTTCTGCAGCTTTTAAACAATTAAGAGCACGAACTGATAAGTCCATATCAATTAATTTAGTTTTAAGCAACTGTCTCATGTGAAGTGATTCTTCATCATAAGTTTCAGTTTGTGCAATTTCATCAGCTTCTAAAGTGATACGCTCATCCGAGAATAACATGAAGTGATGAATTAACGTTTTAGCAGCTTCAGTTAATGCATCTTGTGGCGTAATTGATCCATCTGTAATGATTTCAAAAACTAATTTTTCATAATCAGTTTTTTGCTCAACACGATAGTTTTCAATACTATATTTGACATTTTTTATAGGAGTATAAATTGAATCTGTAAAAATCGTACCTATTGGAGCAGTTGGTTTTTTATTTTCTTCTGCAGGAACATAACCTCTCCCTTTTTCAATTGTGATTTCCATATTTATATTGACTTTAGGATCTAAATTACATATTACTAATTCTGTATTTAATACTTGAAATCCTGAAATAAATTTTTGAAAATCACCAGCTGTAATGCGGTCTTGTCCTGAAATTGAAATTGAAATTGATTCATTATCAATATCTTCAATTTGTCTTTTAAAACGTACTTGTTTTAAATTTAAGATAATTTCTGTTACGTCTTCTACAACTCCAGAGATTGCTGAAAACTCATGATCTACACCTTCTATTCTAACTGATGTGATTGCAAAACCTTCTAAAGAAGATAATAAGACTCTTCTTAGAGCATTACCTACTGTTAATCCGTAACCTGGTTCTAAGGGTCTGAATTCGAATTTACCTTCGAAATCAGTAGAATCAATCATGATTACTTTATCAGGTTTTTGAAAATTAAATACTGCCATTTTTTTCTTCGTTTTAATTGTTATTTAGTTGCGCGGTTTAAAAGTTTGAAGAAGACTAATAAACCCTTTGGCTAAATACCAATATGATTAAATTATTATTTTGAATATAATTCGACTATGAATTGTTCATTAATGTTTTCTGGAATTTGAATCCTAGCAGGAACAGAAACATAAGTCCCTTGCTTAGTATCATTATTCCAAGTGATCCATTCGTATACGTGACTTGAATTATTAAGAGATTTATCAATAGCCTCAAGAGACTTTGATTTTTCTCTTACCGCCACAATATCTCCAGCTTTTAATGAATAAGATGGAATGTTCACCAGCTCTCCATTTACGGTAATATGTCTGTGAGATACTAATTGTCTAGCACCACTTCTACTTGGAGCGATACCCATTCTGAATACTACATTATCTAATCTAGACTCACAAAGTTGTAATAAAACTTCTCCTGTAATACCTTGAGCAGCTCTTGCGCTTTTAAATAAGTTTCTGAATTGACGTTCTAATATACCGTATGTATATTTTGCTTTTTGCTTTTCTTGTAATTGAATTGCATATTCAGATTTTTTTCCACGACGTCTTGCATTTCCGTGTTGACCTGGAGGATAATTTCTTTTTTCAAAAGATTTATCTTCTCCAAAAATAGCTTCACCGAATTTTCGGGCTATTTTAGTTTTAGGACCAGTATATCTTGCCATTTTTAAATTTGTTTTTAAGAGTGATTATGAATTAAGGTCTTAATCTTATCCTTCGATAATCGTTGATCTCTTGTTGATACTTGTTTTGATTTTTAAGTTTGCAAATGTACAAACAAAATTAATATCAATAACATTTAGCTATTGATATTAATTAAATAATTTTCTTAGCAAAAGAACTAAACTCTTCTACGTTTAGGGGGACGACATCCATTGTGAGGCAATGGAGTAACATCAATGATTTCCGTTACTTCGATTCCAGCGTTATGAATAGAACGAATAGCAGATTCTCTACCATTTCCTGGACCTTTAACATATACCTTTACTTTTTTCAAACCAGCTTCTTGTGCAACAGCTGCAGCATCTTCAGCAGCTAATTGAGCAGCATAAGGTGTGTTTTTTTTAGAACCTCTAAATCCCATTTTTCCAGCTGAAGACCATGATATTACGTCTCCTTTTTTATTGGTAAGTGAGATGATAATGTTATTAAAAGAAGCATTTACGTGAGCTTCTCCAACAGAGTCTACAATAACTTTACGTTTTTTTGTACTCTTTGTATTTGTTTTTGCCATATGATTATATAGTTTTCAGTTGTTAGTTGATAGTCGCTAGAATCCTAAACCTTTTATAATTTCAAACAGATTCCTTCCAACGTCTAATTACTAAAGACTAATTAATTATTTAGTTGCTTTTTTCTTGTTAGCAACAGTTTTTCTTCTACCTTTTCTAGTTCTAGAGTTGTTTTTTGTACGCTGTCCTCTTAAAGGAAGTCCAGATCTATGACGGATACCCCTATAACATCCAATATCCATTAATCGCTTAATGTTTAATTGTGTTTCAGAACGTAATTCGCCTTCAATGGTAAATGACCCAACAGCTTCACGAATGTTGCTTATTTCGTCATCAGTCCAATCTTGAACTTTTGTACTTTCATCTACTTTAGCTTCTGCTAAAATTTCTTTTGCTCTACTTTTACCTATACCATAGATATAAGTTAAAGAGATGACTCCTCTTTTGTTTTTTGGTATGTCTACACCTGCAATTCTTGCCATAATTTACCCTTGTCTTTGTTTAAATCTAGGATTCTTTTTGTTTATCACGTAAAGTCTACCTTTTCTACGTACGATTTTACAATCTGCACTTCTTTTTTTAACTGATGCTCTTACTTTCATCTTGTTAGTATCTATAAGTTATTCGAGCCTTACTTAAATCATAAGGACTCATTTCTAATTTCACTTTGTCTCCTGTCAACAACTTAATATAATGCATGCGCATTTTACCAGAAATATGCGCAGTCACAATGTGTCCATTTTCTAATTCTACTCGAAACATAGCATTTGATAATGCTTCAATAATTGTCCCGTCTTGTTCTATTGCTGCTTGTTTTGCCATAGTATAAAAGTTAAGCTACCGCTTTTCTATTTTTACCTGTCTTCATCAAACCGTCATAGTGTCTATTCAACAAATAAGAATTTATTTGCTGCATAGTGTCAATTGCAACTCCAACCATAATTAATAGTGATGTACCACCGAAAAATAAAGCCCAACCTTGTTGCACTCCCATAAGTTTGACAATAAACGCTGGGAACACAGCAATAAGTGCTAAAAATATAGAACCTGGTAAAGTAATTTGAGACATTATTTTATCTAAATATTCTGATGTTTCAGATCCAGGACGAATACCAGGAATAAAACCACCACTACGTTTTAAATCATCAGCCATTTTATTTGTTGGTACTGTAATTGCTGTATAAAAGTACGTAAATACGATAATCAATAAAGCAAAAGTTAAATTATACCAAAAACCAAACATATCTGAATAGTTAGTTTGCATCCAAGCCCCAGCCGAAGTCTCCTTCAAAAATGAAGAGCCTCCAATAAAACTAGGAACAAACATAATAGCTTGAGCAAATATAATTGGCATAACTCCGGATGCATTAAGCTTTAATGGGATATATTGTCTTGACCCAGCCATAGCACTCTTTTCATAACCGCCAGATGCTGTCCTTCTAGCATATTGTACTGCTATTTTTCTAACACCCATTACAAGCATAATAGAACCAAGAATAATAACAAACCATAATACCAATTCAAAAAGAATTAACATAACATTATTCCCTTCTAACCTTGTTGCTGCATTCTGTAAAAAAGCCTGTGGTAAAGTTGCAATAATACCAACCATAATTAGTAATGAAATACCATTACCTATACCTTTGTCAGTAATTTTTTCTCCTAACCACATTGCAAAAATACAACCAGTAACTAGAATAGTAACAGAGGAAAAATAAAATAAAGGACCTGTACCTAACAAAAATGCACTTTGAGGAATACCTAAACTTGGTAAAGCAGCTAGGTAACCTGGAGCTTGTAATAAACAAATTGCGATTGTTAACCAACGTGTAATTTGATTAATTTTTTTTTGCCCGCTAGCGCCTTCTTTTTGCAGTTTTTGCAAATAAGGAATAGCTATACCCATTAACTGAACAACAATAGAAGCTGAAATGTATGGCATGATTCCTAAAGCAAATACCGAAGCATTAGCAAAAGCACCACCAGTAAAAGCATTGAGTAAACCTAGAATGCCTCCGTCTGTTTTATCTGCTAAACCTCCTAACTGGGAAGCATCAATACCTGGTAAAACTACTTGTGCACCAAATCGATAAACTAATAACAGACTCAAAGTGACTATGATTCTGTTTCTTAGTTCTTCTATTTTCCAAACATTCTTTATTGATTCTATAAATTTCATACTTAAAATAAAGTCTTATAAAGTTACAGCTTCTCCTCCAGCAGCTTCTATTGCAGCTTTTGCTGAAGCAGTAAACTTATGAGCAGACACTTTTAATTTTGCTTTTAACTCGCCACGACCTAAAATTTTAACTAGGTCATTTTTACCAGCCAAACGGTGAACAAATAATGTTTCAAAATCTACTGTATCTTTTATTTTCTTATCATCAACTAGTTGTTGTAAAGTATCTAAATTGATACCTTGATAATCAACACGGTTAACATTTGTAAAACCAAATTTAGGAACACGTCTTTGAAGTGGCATTTGCCCACCTTCAAATCCTACTTTTTTAGAATATCCAGAACGAGATTTTGCTCCTTTGTGACCGCGTGTAGCAGTACCACCCTTACCAGAACCTTGTCCTCTACCTATTCTTTTCCCTTGGTTTTTTACTGAACCCTCTGCAGGTTTTAAATTACTTAAATCCATTATCAGTTATATTATTTTGTTTCCTCAACAGAAACTAAATGTGAAACTTTAGCAACCATACCAAGAATGTTTGGTGTAGCCTCGTGCTCTATTACTTGACCAATCTTTTTAAGACCAAGAGCTTCTAAAGTTCTTTTTTGTCTTAGCGTGCGATTGATTGCGCTTTTAACTTTTGTTACTTTAATCTTTGCCATCTCTGTCCTTTATTAAGCGTTAAAAACTTGTTCAAGTGAAATACCTCTATCTCTAGCTATAGTATTAGCATCTCTTAATTGCAATAAGGCATCAAATGTTGCTTTAACTACGTTGTGTGGATTTGATGATCCTTGAGATTTAGATAATACATCGTGAACACCAACTGCTTCTAAAACAGTTCTTACTGCACCACCAGCAATAACACCTGTACCAGGAGCCGCAGGAATAATATTTACTCTAGCGCCACCGTATTTACCTTTTTGCTCATGTGGTAAGGTTCCTTTAAGAATAGGAATTCTAACTAGATTTTTCTTAGCATCTTCAACTGCTTTGGCAATTGCACTAGCTACATCTTTAGATTTTCCTAAACCTTGACCTACGACGCCAGCTTCATCACCAACTACAACAATTGCTGAAAAGCCAAATGCTCTACCACCTTTAGTTACTTTTGTAACTCTTTGTACACCAACTAAACGATCTTTAAGATCTAATCCAACTGGTTTTACTAACTCTGCACTTTTATATTTTTGAAACATAATTTCTTAGAATTTAAGTCCTGCCTCTCTAGCTCCTTCAGCTAGTGATTTTACTCTACCATGATATAAATAACCACCTCTATCAAAAGCGATAGTTTCTATACCAGCTTTTAAAGCTTTTTCAGCAAGCGTCTTACCTACTAGCTTAGCAGTTTCAACTTTAGTTGCTTTAGCAGCATTAATAACTTTATCTCTTGAAGATGCCGAACTGATTGTTACACCAGTTACATCATCAACTATTTGAGCATAGATTTCTTTGTTACTTCTGTAAACAGCTAATCTAGGTCTAGCCTCTGTACCAGAGACTACCTTACGGATTCTGTTTTTAATCCTTAGTCTTCTTTCGTTCTTTGTCAATGCCATAACTTAATTATTAAGCTGATTTACCTGCTTTTCTTCTTAATACTTCACCAACAAACTTAATACCTTTACCTTTGTAAGGTTCTGGTGGTCTAAAGCCACGAATTTTTGCTGCTACTTGACCAACAAGTTGTTTATCGAATGATGTTAATTTAACAATTGGATTTTTACCTTTTTCTGATATAGTTTCAACTACTACCTCTGGAGCAACTTCTAAAACTATGTTGTGCGAAAACCCTAGAGCTAAATCCAATTTTTGTCCTTGATTCGATGCTCTATAACCTACACCTACCAATTCTAATTGCTTAGTCCATCCTTGAGAAACACCTGCAATCATATTATTCATTAAAGATCTATATAAGCCATGTTTAGCTTTTTGATCTTTAGTATCTGAAGAACGAGTAACCCAAACGCTACTATCTTCAACTTTTATTTCAATAGAATCGTAATATTGTTTTAACTCTCCTAATTTTCCTTTTACTGTTACAACGTTATCTTTAACGTCAACTGTTACACCTTCTGGAATGGCTACTGGATTATTTCCTATTCTTGACATTTCTTTCTGGTTTTAAAATTAGTAAACATAACATAAAACTTCACCACCTACATTATCCCTTTTTGCTTGTTTACCTGTCATAACTCCGTGAGAAGTTGAAACAATAGCAATACCAAGACCATTAAGAATTCTAGGTAATTCATCAGCACCTGCATACTTACGAAGTCCTGGTTTACTGATTCTTTGAAGTTTTTTAATTACTGGTTCTTTTGTCTCTTTATTGTACTTAAGAGCAATTTTTATTGTTCCTTGTACAGATGAGTCATCAAATTTATAACTTAAAATATATCCTTGTTCGAATAATATTTTAGTAATGTCTTTTTTCAAATTAGAAGCTGGTATATCAACCACTCTGTGGTTAGCACGCACTGCATTTCTAATTCTTGTCAAATAATCCGCAATTGGATCTGAATACATAATGAATTGATTTTGTGATTTTGGTTTTCGAACTATTTCGAACCTAAAATCTGATTATTTAAATAATATTACCAACTAGCTTTTCTAACCCCGGGTATAAGGCCTTGATTAGCCATTTCTCTAAACGTTACACGAGAAATACCAAAAGTTCTCATGTATCCCCTCGGTCTTCCAGTTAATTTACATCTATTGTGCACACGAATTGGAGAAGCATTTTTTGGTAACTTTTGTAATGCTTCGTAATCTCCAGCTTCTTTTAAAGCTTTACGTTTCTCAGCATATTTTGCTACTGTTTTAGCTCTTTTTACCTCACGGGCTTTCATTGATTCTTTAGCCATATCTTAGTTCTTTTGAAAAGGTAATCCTAATTCGGTTAATAATGATTTTGCTTCTTTATCAGTCTCGGCAGATGTTACAAATGAAATATCCATACCTGAAATCTTATTAACTTTATCAATATTAATTTCTGGAAATATAATTTGCTCAGTGATACCTAAGTTATAGTTACCACGACCATCAAAACCTGAAGCTTTAATTCCGTTAAAATCTCTTACACGTGGAAGTGCTGAAGTTACTAAACGATCTAAAAACTCATACATTCTTTCTCCACGAAGGGTAACTTTTGCCCCGATTGGCATTCCTTTACGTAATTTGAAAGATGCAACATCTTTTTTAGATATTGTTGCTATAGCTTTTTGTCCAGATATAGTAGATAATTCTTCTACAGCGTAGTCGATTAACTTTTTGTCTGCAACAGCTGCTCCAACTCCTTTAGATATAACTATCTTTTGTAATTTTGGAACTTGCATTACATTCTTATATCCAAATTCGTCTGTAAGAGCTGCAATTACTCTGCTTTTATACTCTTCTTTGAGTCTAGGTGAATATGCCATAACTATATTACTTCATTAGATTTTTTAGAAAATCTTACTTTATTATCGCCTTCCATTCTGTATCCAATCCTTGTTGTTTCCCCTTTTGAAGTTAACAATGATAAATTAGAAATATGAATAGCAGCTTCTTTTTCTACGATACCGCCTTGAGGATTTTGTGCACTTGGCTTAGTATGCTTTTTTACTAAATTCACACCCTCAACAATGGCTTTGTTCTTGTCTATTAATACTTTCTGCACTTTACCTTCAGATCCTTTATGATCTCCAGCTATTACTTTAACAGTATCTCCAGTTTTTATTTTAAGCTTTGTCATCTTAAATAATGTATTAAAGCACTTCTGGTGCTAATGATACAATCTTCATGAATTGTTTATCACGAAGTTCTCTAGCAACAGGACCAAATACACGAGTACCTCTCATTTCCCCTTGAGGATTTAAAAGTACACAAGCATTATCATCAAATCTTATATAAGATCCGTCTGGTCTTCTTACTTCTTTTGTTGTACGTACAACAACTGCAGTTGAAACTGCACCCTTTTTAATGTTACCATTTGGGGTTGCATCCTTAACTGAAACAACAATTTTGTCTCCTACAGAAGCGTATCTTCTTTTAGTACCACCTAGAACACGGATAGTTAAAACTTCCTTTGCTCCAGTGTTATCTGCTACTTTTAATCTTGATTCTTGCTGTAACATAATTATTTAGCTCTTTCAATTATTTCAACTAATCTCCAACATTTAGATTTGCTTAAAGGTCTTGTTTCCATGATCTTTACAGTATCTCCAATGTTACAATCGTTTGTTTCGTCGTGTGCAACATATTTTTTTGTTTTTAACACGAATTTACCATACATAGGGTGTTTTACCTTTTTAACTTCAGAAACCACAATCGATTTCTGCATTTTGTTACTAGTAACAACTCCTATACGTTCTTTTCTTAAATTTCTTGTTTCCATCTTTCAGCAGAATTATTGTAATTCTCTTTTAGTTAATTCAGTCGCAATTCTAGCTACAGCTCTTCTCATAGAACGTAATTGAATTGGATTTTCTAAAGGAGATATTGCATGAGCCAATTTTAGGTCTGAATAACTCTTTTTTGTCTCACCAAGTTTCTCTTGTAACTCAGCTACAGATAATTCTTTAATTTCTGATTGTTTCATAATATCAAATAAATTATGCTTCGTAATCTCTAGCGATTAAAAACTTAGTTTTTACAGGTAATTTTTGAGCTGCTAAGCGTAATGCTTCTTTCGCTATATCTAGAGAAACTCCCCCGATTTCAAAAATCACTCTACCTGGTTTACATACTGCAACCCAGTATTCAACGGCACCTTTACCTTTACCCATACGCACTTCAAGAGGTTTTTTAGTAATAGGCTTATCTGGAAATACTTTAATCCAAAGTTGTCCTTCTCTTTTCATGTAACGTGTTGCGGCAATACGTGCTGCTTCAATTTGACGAGATGTCAAAAAGGTTGAATCTAACACTTTTATTCCAAAAGTACCGTTTGAAAGTTGATGACCTCTTTGAGAGATCCCTTTCATACGACCTTTTTGTTGTTTACGAAATTTTGTTCTTTTAGGCTGTAACATTTTTCTTTACTTTATAAAAAATTACTTTCTACGACGAGGATTTGATTTGTTTCCCCCTCTTGCTCCTGCTCCTGTTCCACCTTTTCCTTGCTTCTTAGATAAACCAACAAGTGGAGAAAGTTCTCTTTTACCATATACTTCACCTTTCATAATCCATACTTTAACACCCAATCTACCATAAGTAGTGTGTGCCTCAACTAAAGCATAATCAATATCGGCTCTAAAGGTTGATAAAGGAATACGTCCTTCTTTGTAGTGTTCAGAACGAGCCATTTCAGCACCATTTAAACGTCCACTAATTTGAACTTTAATTCCTTCAGCATTCATACGCATTGTAGCAGCGATCGCCATTTTAATAGCACGTCTGTATGAAATTCTATTTTCAATTTGACGAGCGATACTAGATCCTACTAAAAATGCATCCAGTTCAGGTCTCTTAATTTCAAAGATGTTAATCTGAACTTCTTTTCCAGTAATTTTCTTAAGCTCTTCTTTTAACTTGTCTACCTCTTGACCAGCTTTTCCAATAATGATGCCTGGACGAGCTGTAGTGATAGTAACGGTTACAAGTTTAAGAGTTCTTTCTATAATTACTCTACTTACACTAGCTTTAGCTAAACGTACATGTACGTATTTTCTAATCTTATCGTCTTCAGCAAGTTTATCTCCATAATCATTACCTCCATACCAGTTAGATTCCCATCCTCTGATAATACCTAAGCGATTTCCGATTGGATTTGTTTTTTGTCCCATACTTCTATCTTAGCTTTGTGTGTTATTGTTAGCTCCAACTACTATTGTAACGTGGTTAGAACGTTTTCTTATTCTGTGTGCACGACCTTGAGGAGCTGGACGTAATCTTTTTAACATCGAACCTCCATCTACTCTAATCTCTTTAACAATTAATTCTGCTTCCTCAATGTTAGCCTCCTCATTTTTAGATTGCCAATTAGCTATAGCTGATAATAACAATTTTTCTAATTTACCTGAAGCTTCTTTTTGGTTGAATTTTAAAATATTAAGTGCATGTTCTACTTTTTCGCCTCTTACTAAATCAGCTACTAAACGCATTTTTCTTGGTGATGTAGGACAATTATTAAGTTTAGCAAAAGCTACTAGCTTATTCCCTTCCTTAATAGCGTCTGCCATTTGTTTTTTACGACTTCCCATAGCTTACTACTTTTTACCTTTGTTTTTAGCACCTGCATGTCCACGGAATGAACGTGTTGGTGAAAATTCTCCTAATTTATGACCTACCATATTCTCAGTTACGTAAACTGGAACAAATTGACGGCCATTATGTACTGCTATTGTTTGACCAACAAAATCAGGAGTAATCATACTTGCTCTGGACCAAGTTTTAATTACAGTTTTTTTGTTAGATTCTACATTTGCAGCTACTTTCATTTCTAATTTATAATGAACGTAAGGTCCTTTTTTTAATGATCTTGCCATGTCTTATTTCTTTCTACGTTCTACAATATATTTATTACTTGCATTCTTTTTAGAACGGGTTCTGTAACCTTTAGCTGGAATGCCATTTCTAGAACGAGGATGTCCACCTGAAGCTCTACCTTCACCACCACCCATTGGGTGATCAACTGGATTCATTACTACTGGTCTTGTACGAGGCCTTCTTCCCAACCATCTAGTTCTACCAGCTTTACCTGAAACTAATAATTGATGATCTGAGTTAGACACAACTCCTATAGTTGCCATACAAGTAACTAAAACTAATCTGGTTTCACCTGATGGTAATTTTATAGTAGCAAACTTACCATCTCTAGCCATTAATTGAGCAAAAGCACCAGCACTACGAGCCATAACAGCTCCTTGCCCTGGACGTAACTCTACACATGAGATAATAGTTCCTAAAGGAATTTGACTTAGTGGCATAGCATTCCCTATTTCGGGAGCAACACCTTCTGATCCAGACAACACATTTTGCCCTACTTGTAAGCCATTTTGAGCTATAACATATCTTTTCTCACCATCTTGATAGTTCAATAAGGCAATAAAAGCTGTTCTGTTTGGATCATATTCAATAGACTTAACTTCAGCTGGAATTCCAGTTTTGTTACGTTTAAAATCGATAATACGATACTTTCTTTTATGACCACCACCAATATAGCGCATGGTCATTTTTCCTTGACTGTTTCTACCACCAGACCTTTTATTCGGAGCTAATAAACTTTTCTCCGGCTTATCAGTAGTAATAGCGTCAAATCCATTTACTACTCTAAATCGCTGTCCTGGTGTGATTGGTTTTAATTTTCTTACTGACATTAGTCTTTAATTACATGTTACTGTATAAATCAATCATTTCACCTTCCGCCAGTTGTACAATTGCTTTTTTAACAGCATTTGTTTTACCATGTTGAATACCTGTTTTTGTATAACGGGTTCTTCTATCTGGACGGACATTTATAGTACGAACTTTTTCAACAGAAACACCATAAGCAGCTTCAACCGCTTTTTTTATTTCTACCTTGTTCGCCTTAGTATTCACTGCGAATGTATAGCAGTTTCTTAACTCGCTATCAGCTGTCGCTTTCTCTGTGATTATAGGTTTAATTAAGATATTCATTGCCTCTATTTACTTAAATTTGTTTCAATTCCTTCTAAAGCACCTTCTAAAAGCACTAACTGATTAGCGTTTAGAATCTTGTATGTGCTTAATTCTGAAGAAGTTATAACTTCAGAGCCTTTCAAATTGCGCGATGACAAATATACATTATTATTTGACCCACCCAACACAAATAAAGATTTTTTGTTTTCAAGGTTTAGAGCCTTTAAAACTGCTGTAAAATTCTTAGTCTTTATTGAGTCAAAATTAAAGTCTTCTAATACCGTTATTGATTGCTCACCTGCTTTAATACTTAAAGCTGATTTTCGAGCTAATCGCTTCACATTTTTATTAAGTTTGAAACTATAATTTCTTGGTCTAGGACCGAACATTCGACCTCCACCTTTAAATACTCCAGACTTAATACTTCCTGCTCTTGCAGTACCAGTTCCTTTTTGCTTTTTAATTTTACGAGTACTTCCAGATATCTCAGCTCTTTCTTTCGATTTGTGAGTACCTTGACGTTGGTTTGCTAAATATTGTTTAACATCCAAATATACTGCATGATTATTAGGCTCAATAGCAAATACATCTTTAGAAAGGTCTGCCTTTCTACCTGTATCTTTTCCGTTTATATCTAAAACTGCTACTTTCATTATTTTCTAATAATTACATAAGAATTTTTGTGTCCGGGTACACACCCTTTAACAACAAGTAGATTTTTATCTGCTACTACTTTTAAAACTCTTAAATTTTCAACTTTTACTGAGTCACCACCCATTCTACCAGCCATTTTCATTCCTTTGAAAACTCTAGCAGGATATGAAGCTGCACCAATAGATCCTGGTGCTCTTAAACGATTATGTTGACCGTGAGTAGCTTGACCCACACCACCAAATCCATGGCGTTTTACAACCCCTTGAAATCCTTTACCTTTTGAAATTCCAGAGATATCAACAAACTCTCCTTCAGCAAAGTGTTCTACAGTGATAGCATCACCTAATTTGTACTCCTTATCAAAACCTTTGAATTCTACGATTTTGCGTTTTACAGAAGTTCCTGCTTTTTTAGCATGACCTAAGTCAGCTTTAGTAGCACTTTTTTCTGTCGCGTCATCGAAACCTAATTGAACAGCTTTATAACCGTCAACCTCTTCAGTTCTGACTTGGGTAACGATACATGGTCCAGCTTCGATTACAGTACAAGGAATATTTTTTCCTTTTTCATCGAAAATGCTGGTCATACCGATTTTTTTTCCAATTAACCCAGACATAATTATTTATTTAATTTATTATTTATTTAAAATATTTCAGGGACAAAATACCTTTCGTCCCTGAAATGTATTTTTCCGTTTTTCCCGCGACCGCATCGTTGGGACATGTAATTCCGGTTATAAACCGAGATGTAATTATACTTTAATCTCTACTTCTACACCACTTGGTAATTCAAGTTTCATTAACGCATCAATAGTTTTCGATGACGAAGAGTAAATATCCAATAATCTTTTGTAAGAGCTTAATTGAAATTGTTCTCTTGATTTCTTGTTTACGTGTGGAGAACGTAATACAGTGAAAATTTTCTTATGAGTTGGTAATGGAATTGGACCAGTTACAACAGCTCCTGTGCTTTTTACTGTTTTCACAATCTTATCAGCAGACTTGTCTACTAAATTATGATCGTAAGATTTTAATTTTATTCTGATTTTCTGACTCATTTTCTTAGATTTTAAGCTTCAACACCTTTAGCTGCTTTAATAACCTCTTCAGATATATTTGAAGGTGTTTCAGCATAATGTGAAAATTCCATTGTTGACGTTGCACGACCTGATGATAATGTTCTTAATGTTGTTACATAACCAAACATTTCAGATAATGGCACAGTAGCTTTTACAGTTTTTGCACCAGCTCTATCGCCCATATCACTAACTTGACCTCTTCTTCTATTTAAATCTCCAACAATGTCACCCATATTTTCTTCAGGTGTAATTACCTCAAGTTTCATAATAGGCTCCATGATTACTGCTTTGGCAGCTTTTGCAGAGTTTTTAAATCCAATTTTAGCGGCTAATTCGAATGATAATGCATCAGAATCCACATCATGGTATGATCCATCTGTTAAAGTTACTTTCATAGCATCAACTTCGTAACCAGCTAAAGGTCCATTTTGCATGGCAATTCTAAAACCTTTCTCAATAGATGGTATAAATTCTTTAGGAACATTACCTCCTTTAATTGCTGAGATAAATTCTAAACCAACTTTTCCTTCTTCAGCAGGTTCTAATGTAAATACAATATCAGCAAACTTACCACGACCACCAGATTGTTTCTTATAAACTTCTCTATGATCTGCTTTACGAGTAATAGCTTCTTTATATTCAACTTGAGGAGCACCTTGATTCACTTCAACTTTAAACTCACGACGTAAACGATCAACAATAATGTCTAAGTGTAACTCACCCATTCCAGATATAATAGTCTGTCCTGAAGCTTCGTCAGTTCTTACAGTAAATGTAGGATCTTCTTCGGCTAATTTAGATAAAGCCATCCCTAATTTATCAACATCTGCCTTAGTCTTAGGCTCAACAGCAATACCAATTACTGGATCAGGGAAATTCATAGATTCTAAAACAATAGGATGTTTTTCATCAGACATGGTATCACCTGTCTTAATATCTTTGAATCCTACAGCAGCTCCAATATCTCCTGCTTCAATAAAATCAATGGGATTTTGTTTATTTGAATGCATTTGGTAAATACGAGATATACGCTCTTTCTTACCTGAACGGTTATTCAAGATGTAAGAACCCGCATCTAAACGACCAGAATAGGCACGAAAAAATGCTAAACGACCAACAAAAGGATCTGTTGCAATTTTGAATGCTAAAGCTGCAAAAGGTTCTTTTGCATCTGGTTTACGTATTTCTTCTTTTTCAGTATCTGGATTAATTCCAATAATACCTTCTTTATCAAGAGGCGAAGGCAAATAACGACAAACAGCATCTAATAAGAATTGAACACCTTTATTTTTAAATGAAGAACCACAAATCATAGGAATGATAGCCATATCCATTACAGCAGCTCTAAGCGCAGCGTGCACTTCTTCTTCTGTAATAGAATCTTCATCTTCCATGAATTTTTCTAATAAGTTCTCATCATAAGTTGCTACTTCCTCAATTAACAACGCTCTATATTTTTTTGCTTCAGCTTTAAGCTCTTCAGGAATCTCAATAACATCAAAAGTTGCTCCTTGAGTTTCATCATGCCAAACTATAGCTCTATTTTTTACTAAATCAACAATCCCTTTAAAATCAATTTCGTCTCCAATGTTTAATACGATTGGCACCGCATTTGATTTCAACATATCTTTAACTTGTTGACATACAGCCATAAAATTAGCACCTTGACGGTCCATTTTATTAACAAAACCAATACGAGGTACTTTATAGTTGTCTGCCAATCTCCAGTTAGTTTCAGATTGTGGTTCAACACCATCAACTGCACTAAATAAAAACACCAAACCATCTAGTACACGTAATGAACGATTTACTTCAACAGTAAAATCTACGTGACCTGGAGTATCTATGATATTGAAATGATATCCTTTAGTTTCATCCGTTGGGTTACCATTGTCTAAAGGGAAATTCCAGGTACAAGTAGTCGCAGCAGATGTAATTGTAATACCACGCTCTTGCTCTTGTTCCATCCAGTCCATTGTAGCAGCGCCATCATGTACTTCTCCAATTTTGTGAGAAACTCCTGTATAATAAAGAATACGTTCTGTAGTAGTAGTTTTTCCTGCATCAATGTGTGCAGCAATACCTATGTTTCTTGTATATTTTAAATCTCTTGCCATTTCCTATTAAAATCTAAAGTGAGAGAATGCTTTATTTGCTTCTGCCATCTTATGAGTATCAACTCTTTTCTTAACAGCTGCTCCTTCTTCTTTAGCTGCCGCTAAAACTTCTGAAGCTAAACGTAATGCCATAGATTTTTCATTTCTTTTGCGTGAATAGCTAATTAACCATTTCATTGCCGTTGAAACTTTTCTATCAGGACGAATTTGCATTGGTATTTGGAATGTAGCACCTCCAACACGACGACTACGTACTTCTACGTGAGGCATCACATTTGATAAAGCATCTTTCCAAATGTCTAAGGCTGATTTTTCTTCGTCAGTTTTTTTCGATTCTACAATATCAATTGCATCATAGAATACTTTAAAAGCTACCGATTTTTTTCCATCCCACATCATCATATTAACGAAACGAGTTACTAACTGGTCGTTAAAACGTGGATCTGGTAAAAGCGGTCTCTTTTTTGCTGCTCTTTTTCTCATGTCTTCTTCTTAAAGTTTAATTACTTTTTAGGGCGTTTTGCACCATACTTAGATCTACGTTGTGTTCTACCTGCAACACCTGCTGTGTCTAAAGCACCACGAACAATGTGATATCTAACTCCTGGCAAATCTTTTACCCTTCCACCTCTAACCAATACTATCGAGTGCTCTTGTAGATTATGTCCTTCACCACCGATGTATGCATTAACCTCGTTACCGTTTGTTAAACGAACCCTTGCTACCTTACGCATTGCTGAGTTAGGTTTTTTAGGTGTTGTTGTATAAACACGAGTACACACACCACGTCTTTGAGGACAAGAATCTAAAGCGGCCGATTTACTCTTCTTGGTTATTTTGGCTCTTCCTATTCTTACTAATTGTGAAATTGTTGGCATATATATTTATATATAAAATTTTAAAATCCTCTTTTAAGAGGGCTGCAAAGGTAGAAATTAAAATTAATTATTCAAACCCTAATTCATTAATTTTTAAGAGTTTTCAAAATTTATTTTTTTAGACATACAAAAAATGTTCTTTTTCCGTTAGATTTACAACTTCTATAAGTCTGATTTAAAGTGAAAAAAATACATTCATTAATACTTGTAATAAGCATACTTTTTTCTACAAAAGTGTTTTGTCAAGACTTATTCTTAAAAGTTAAAGGAGATAGTGAAGCTGAAACTCTGATTATAGATTCAATAAATTATAACAAAACTCATAAAGACTATACATATCTGAAACTTGAGGTTAATACAATTCAAAAAAAACTATATAAATTAGGGTTTATTGAAAATGAATTTGAAGAAATAAAAAAGTTAAACGATTCCATATTCATCTCAAAAGTAAAATTGAAAAGAAAATTTAATACTATTTTTATATACTACAAAAAAGAACTGATTGATAAATTAAATTTAAAGTTGATTTCTAATAATATATACAGGGATTATATAAAAATAGAGTTTACTCAGATTGAAAACACACTTAGCTACATAAATTCTAAAATTACTGAAAAAGGTTTTCCGTTTTCAAAATTACGTCTATCTAATATTAGAATTAAGGACGATTCAAATTTAGAAGCGGATTTATATGTGGAATCATCTTCAGAAAAAAGGACAATTAGTGATATTGTTATTAAAGGTTATGAGAAATTCCCAAAAGCCTATTTAAAATATTTTCTAAAAATCAAACCAACTCAAGATTTTGATTTAAAAAAAATTAGAACCAAAACTGAACAACTAAATAATTTAAACTTTGCAAATGAAATAAAACCCCCAGAGGTTTTATTTTTAAAGGACTCTACAACCTTATATTTATATCTTGAAAAAACAAGAAGTAATGCTTTTGATGGTTTTTTAGGTTTTGGCACTAACGAGGAAACTAATAAACTTGAATTTGATGGTTATTTAAATTTAAACCTTACAAATAATTTAAATTTTGGAGAATCATTTAGATTACTTTACAAAAGCGATGAAAATGATCAAAAAACATTTGAAACCGATATTTCGCTACCTTATTTATTAAAATCCCCTATCGGTTTAGATTTACTATTGCGTATCTTTAAAAAAGATTCGACATTTACTACAATTAACCAATTTGCCAAATTACATTATCAATTAAATGCTTTAAATAAAGTGTATGCTGGAATAAGCGCCACAGAATCAAACAATTTGCTTAATTCAGGTTCAAATTTACCAATCGAAGACTACAATTCAGAATATTTCACATTAGCTTATCAATTTTCAAACCCCCAACCTTATAGCTTACTTTTTCCAATAAATTCAAAATTATATTTTGAGACTAATTTTGGAAATAGAAAAACAATATCAAATAAAGAAAAACAATCCCTTCTTAGTATTGATGCTTTTAAGATTTTCAATTTGAACCAAAAAAACAGTATTTATATCAGGGGGAATGGTTCAAAATTAATTTCTAACACCTATTTTGAAAACGAACTCTTAAGATTTGGCGGAATTAACTCTATTAGAGGATTTGAAGAAAATAGTATTTTCTCCACATTATTTGGTTTAATAAATACTGAATATCGCCTCCAAATAAATAATTCTATCTACATACACTCAATTATTGATGCTGCTTACTTTGAAAACAAAATTTTAAGTATTAAAGAAAAGCTATTTGGTTATGGTTTTGGTTTTGGTATTTTAACTAAGTCAGGGCTATTGAGATTTAATTATGCTAACGGCAAATTAGAGAATCAAAAATTTAATCTATCAAATTCTAAGATTCATTTAAGTTTAACTACTCAATTTTAAAATCTAAAAAAGAATCTAGAACTATCTAAAATCAAGGAAATAATTCATTTATAGCATTATAAATAGATAAAATTAAAAATTATATGTTTATTTCTAAATTATAAAGGGGCTCAAATTGAGAATAACGAATTTTATATGTATGATTTAAATAATACATCTTAGTTTGACCTCAAAATAGAGGGTGTTTATTGCTGATTTCTTAAAATTTTAGTTGAAATATCAAATTTTAACCATTATTTATTGTTTTATTAACTTTTTATTATGATTTTTGGCATTGACTAATTCAAATAATTATAAAATGAAAACAAAGTTTAGTGGAATTCTAACGCTATTCCTAGCGTTTGTTGTGCAACTAACGTTTGCACAAGAAAAGACAATTTCAGGTACAGTATCAGATGATTCTGGTTTACCGCTTCCTGGAACAACTGTCTTAGTAAAAGGTACAACTTCTGGTACTTCTACAGATTTCGATGGAAAATATTCAATTCAAGCAGCTCAAGGTTCTACCTTAGTGTTTAGTTTTGTTGGATATTCTAAAAAAGAAGTTCGTGTAGGAGCCTCTAACACAATTAATGTTACACTTGCTGAAGATGCAGAATCTTTAGATGAGGTTATTGTAACGGCTCAGGGTATTAGAAGAGAAGAAAAAGCTCTTGGTTACTCTGTAGCAACAATTCAATCAGATCAAATTGAAAGAAAACCTGAGACGGATGTTGCCAGAATTTTAACTGGTAAGATTGCAGGGGTTGAAGTAAATGCGGGTGGTGGATTTTTAGGAACACAAGCGAGTGTAATTATTCGTTCTAAAAACTCAATCTCTGGTAACAACCAACCTCTATACATTGTAGACGGCGCTCCAATTGCTGGTGATAGATCTTTTGATATTGACCCAAACAACATCGCTACTACAACTGTACTTAAAGGTTTAGCAGCATCAACTCTTTATGGTCAAGATGGTCGTAATGGGGTTATCGTTATTACTACTAAATCTGGTTCAGGTGGAAGTATTGACAAGAAATTTGAAGTTACAGTTTCTACAACTACTTCTTTTTTAGATGTTGCTAACTTACCAGATTTCCAAAATCTTTATGGTCAAGGAGCTGATAATACTCTTAACACCACGTTTTTTGGAACTTGGGGTGCTAGATTTGATGGGCAAATTGTTCCTCATCCTTTAGCTATTGGTGCATATGCAGGTTCATTCCCGCAATTTCAAGGAGCAACTGTAGAGTACAAGGCAGCGCCTAACAATGTGAGCGATTTCTTTAAAACTGGAATAGGACAAATTACTTCTGTTTTACTTAAGAAAAACTTCGATAAAGATTCTGGTATTAGTTTAGCATTTGGTCATGCTGATCAAACTGGATATATCCCTGAAAATGGTTTAAGAAGATATAACATAGCTGTTGGTGGTAGAACTAAACTTACTAATAAATTAGGTTTCAACACAAGTGTTACTTACAACAATACTTTCACTTTCAGACCAACAAGAAACTTCTTTACATTATTAACTTGGATTCCAAGAAACTTAGATATTCAAAATTTACCTTTTGAAGACCCTAATGATGGTTCTTCTGTTTATTACAGAACAACTATATCTAACCCAAGATGGCAACAAAAAAATACGGCTTTTAATGAAACTACAGATAGAACTTTTATCAAAGCTGGCTTAGATTATGAAATAAGTGATAAAATTACTGCAAATTATCTTTACAGTTTAGATAGTTATTCAACACTTAATGAAGATTACCAGAACAAAGGTGGTGCTGATAGCCCACTAGGTTTTTTACAAACTTTCAATAGAACAGTAAGAACAACCAACCACAGATTTTCTTTTGTTGGTAGTGATTTCAAATTAGCTGATAACATAATTTTAAATGCTGTATTAGGTGGTGAATCTAAAAACGTTCAATTTTCTAACTTAGGTATCTTTAGTGAAGACCAAGTTGTTTTTAATTTTAAGAGACATAATAACTTTAGATCAAACCAAGTAATTGAAGGAACGTCAGAAACGAATACTATTGGTATATATGGTCAATTAGAATTTGCTTATGAAAACTATGCTTATTTAACGGTAAGTGGACGTAATGACTGGGGTTCTACTGTAGAAGATGAAAATAACTCATTATTCTATCCTAGTGTTTCTTTATCGTTAATACCTACAAGTATGTTTGAAGGTTTAAAGGGTGCCAGCAATAACTATCTTAAAGTTAGAGGTAGTTACGGTACTTCTGCAAACTTCCCTAATGCTTACTTAACAAGACCACAATTGGCAGCGAATGCGCAAGCTAACCTTAATCCATTTACAGGAAATACGGTAGCAACAAATGCATTAAGTACATTTTTACCTAACCCAGGTTTAAAACCTGAGCTTTTAAAAGAATATGAGATTGGTTTTGAAGGTCGTTTATTTAACAACTTTTTAGATTTTGACATTTCTGCTTATAGAAGAGTTATTGAAGATCAAATTTTAAATTCAAGTTTAGCTGCATCTACTGGTTTTACCAATACAGTAATTAATGCTGGTAGAATTGATACAGACGGTCTTGAGATTAGTTTAGGAATCAACCCTTTCCAAAGTAATGAAGAAGGTGGATTTAACTGGAATATTAACAACCAATTTACTGCATACGAAACTACTGTTATTGATTTACCAGTAGAAAGAGTAGATATTGCATCTGGTATCAACTTTGCTATTGAAGGAGAACCTTATGGTGTTATGAGAGGTACTTTTGCTGTAAAAGATGATGAAGGTAACTTGTTAATAAACCCTGAGACTGGTAAAATAATATTCAGTGATGATGTTGGTTTAGAAGATGAATTAATAGGGGATCCTAACGAAGATTGGAGATTTACAAATATCAATACATTCTCTTACAAAGGATTTACTTTAGGTATCCAATGGGAGTATATACATGGTGGAGATATTTACTCTGTAACTGCTTCTAACTTATTACGTAGAGGTGTTACTACCGATACTCAAGATAGAGAAGGTACATTTATTATACCAGGTGTTTTAGGAAATCCTAATACTGGTGAGATTTTAACAGATGGTAACGGTGATAAAATTGAAAACACGATTCAAATAGGTCCTAATGATTTATATTTCATCAACTTACAAGATGTAGATGAGAACTTAGTTTATGATGCATCTGTAATCAGATTAAGAGATATTTCATTAAGCTATTCATTATCCAAGAAAGCTCTAGAGAGATCTCCTTTCGGAAATGTAACTTTTACGGTTTCTGGTAACAACTTATGGTACGAAACACCAAACATTCCTAAAGGTCTTAATTTAGATCCAGAAGTGCTTGGATCAGGTGCTGGTAATGGTAAAGGATTAGATTTCCAAAATGACCCTTCTTACAAGCAATATTCATTTGGTGTTAAATTAACTTTTTAAAAAAATGACAATGAAAAAATATTTTAATAAAGCTTCTACAGGTTTCGTTATTGCATTTAGTTTTCTACTTGCTTTATATTCTTGTGAAACTACAAATTTGGATATCAATGATAATCCAAATACACTGACACCAGTTTCTGCTGACGCCAGTTTAGTACTTAATAGTATCCAATTATCTTTTGTTGGACAACACTTAGGATTAAGCTTTCAAAGTGGAGATATCATGAGACATGTTCATATGTTTGGAACATATGCTTCAAACTCAGGTCAAGGTTCTATGAATGGGGCATGGGCTAATACGTATTCTATAGCAAATAACTTAAATTTAATACAAGATTTAGCTGAAACTAACGACCTAGCTAATCATGTTGGAATGGGGCAAGTATTAGAGGCTTTTGCTTTTGTAAACTTAGTTGATAACATTGGTACAGCAGTTTATTCTGAAGCAGTAAGTTCTGAGTTTCCTCAACCTAATTTAGATAGCGGTGCTTCAATTTATGAGGCTATGTATGCGCAATTAAACGAAGCTATAACAAATTTAAGTGCTACTGGTCAAATTCAACCAGAAGATTTAATCTATAACGGAGATATGTCTAAATGGATTAAATTAGCAAACACACTTAAAATTAAAATGTATGTGCAAACTAAATTAGTTGGTAATGCGAGTGCAGTTTCTGATATTAATAGCATACTAGCAAGTGGTAATTATATTAAAGATTTGGCAGATGATTTTCAAATTCAATTTGGAACAAATGAAACCAATCCTGATAACAGACACCCATGGTTTGCTGGTAATTACCAAATTAATGCTGGGAACCAATACATGAGTAATGATTTTATGAATACATTACTTAATGACAAGGCTAGCCCAGACCCTAGATTACCTTATTACATTTACAGACAAACTAATACAGACCCATCTGGTACATTATTACCTTGTGCGGGTGATGGAGATTTCCAATATTGTTATGTTGGAGATGGTTATTGGGGTAGAGATCATGCTGATGATGAAGGTATTCCTAATGATGGAGAATTAAGAGCTACTTATGGTATTTATCCTGCAGGTGGTGCTTATGATGATGCTAGTTTCAGCTTTACCAGGGATAGCCAAAATCTTGGTGGTGCTGGTATTCATCCAGTAATTTTATCATCATTTTCAAAATTCATGCTTGCAGAAGCTGCTTTACCTGCTCCTGTTGGTTTAGGAGTAACTGGAAACCCAAGAACATACTTAATGCAAGCTATGATGGATTCTTTCAACAAAGTTGCAAATTTTTCTGGAATACCTATGGTAAGTACTGATGTTACAGCTTATATCGACCAAGTATTACTTCGTTATGATGTTGCAACTTCTGATGAAGAAAGATTAGAAATCATTATGTTAGAATACTATATCGCTATGTGGGGTAATAGTCTTGAAGCGTATAACAACTACAGAAGAACAGGATATCCAGAATTAGGGTTTTCTGTAATCTCTAACACTGATTTCCCAAGAAGTTACTTTTTACCAGACTCTGAGTTAAATTCTAATGACAATCCTAATTTAGAGCAAAAAAGTTTAACTGATCAAGTATTCTGGGATACTAACCCAGCCGGATTTATAGATTAAAACTAAAAAATTTGAATATGAAAAAAATAATTTATTTACTATTGGGAGTAGCAGTTATGCTAACTCAATACTCGTGTACTGATCAAAGTACCTTTAATAATCCAGCTACTTACGAGTTGGAACAAGGTGCCTTTGTGAAATTTGCTAACGATGGTGTTTCAGCAACGTATCCTGATGCTGCAAATATTTCAATATCAGATGAGCTAATTGATGCTAATAACAATATTAGTGAGTATTCATTAACATTATCAGCCGTTATTGGTGGTGCTCCATACAAAGCAGATGATTTTATTGTAATAAATAGTTTCCCTGCATCACTTAGCATTACAAGTGCATCTATGGCAGCTGCTTTTGGTTTAGAAGCTTCTGATTTTGGTTTTGGAGATTCATTTAATTTTGTTGCTAAAGTAACAAGAAACGATGGCGTTGTATTTTATGGTGTTGAACCTTCTTTTGATGATGATGCCTTAACTGTAGGTTTAGGTAATACTGAAGGACAACTTTACACATCAGCTTACAAAAATGCCATGAATTTCGGAACAATTATTTCTTGTCCTTTTGTTCAAGCAGACATGTTAGGAACTTACACTATAATTACGGATAGTGGTTTTAATGCAGGAGCAGGTGACGGTTTACCAACCCAGTTTGAAATAATAGCTGGAGCTAATGCAAACCAAGTTATACTGGTTAATCCATTTGATTCTGCGGGTACTGATGGAACAGGTTTTAATATAGCAGTAAATATTAGTGATTTAGGTATAGCTACCGTAGCGCGTCAAAATGCTGTATTAACTCAAGAAGTATGTTGTGCAGGTTATACCCCTACACACATAAGAACAACTGCTGATGTATCTCTTGGTTTATCATGTATAGGTTTCTTAGATTTGAAAATAGTTTCAGGACTAGGTGTTGCTGGATCTGATGGTACTGGATTTACTTTTGGTGGGTTTACTAGATTTACAGCTCAAAAAAATTAATTTAAATAATATTATATTATGAAAAAATTTAAATATATATTAAGCTCACTTTTGTTACTAACCATAGTTTCTTGTGGTGACGACGAATTTTCAAGAGCTTACGTTGATAATGAAGTAAAAGAAGCGTTAGTAGGTACGTTAAGTCTTAACCGTACTCTAGCGGCTCCTGGTACTTTTATTCAATACACCTATACGTTACCACAAAGTTTTAATGTGGAATCAACGCTTGAGATAAGCGCAACTACATTCGATTTTAATCAAACAAAATCTTTTGTTACAGTTCCTGCAGGTCAAACAACAGGTACAGGATTATTAACGATGCCGGGTACACCTGTTAACAATTATAACGGATTAAATGAATATGTAAATATCCAATTAACTGGTATTAATTTAGCTCAATCAGAAACTGGTGATGCAGTAGATTATCCTTTTACATTAACTTCAGAAGCGGTAGGTGTTAAACTTATTGATGTGAATGGTACTTTTATGGCTCCTACAACAAATTGTTTAAAGATGAGTTTAGATTGGCTAGGTCCTTATGATCAAAATGATTTAGACTTATTTGTATATAATGCAGCTTTTACAGCTAGATTTGAAAATTCTGAGTCTGGAAGTAGATTTGAAGGAGATTTCTTTAATAACCCAGCTAACGAAAACTTTCCTGATGGGGATTATATAGTTTCGGTAGAAATTTGGACTACTGTTGATGATACTCCTGTGCCATATACAGTAATTTTAACTACAGATGATAGTGTATCTCATGTTTTTGAAGGTACAGTAGATCCTGCTGTTGGTTTTGTAGATATTCCATTTACTCAAACAACTGATGCTGATGGTAAAAGAACATTTACTTTCAACTAAAAGTTTTATTATCTAAAATAAAAAACCACCTTTTACAGGTGGTTTTTTTATTTACCTTTATGCCATGGAACAAACCACTACAATTTTCGGTATTAGAGCCATTATAGAGGCTATAAACTCAGGAGAAACCATTGATAAAGTATTCCTTCAAAAAGGGTTACATGGCGATCTATTTACGGATTTAGAGAGTACTATTAGAAAAAATAGTATAAACTCATCTTATGTTCCTGTAGAAAAACTTAATAGAATAACTAATAAAAATCATCAAGGTGCCATAGCTCAAATTTCGCCAATTGAATTTCATGATATGGAAACATTAGTAGTTAATGTTTTAGAATCGGGTAAAACACCTCTTTTTCTATTATTAGACCAATTGAGTGATGTTAGGAATTTTGGAGCAATTATTAGAACAGCTGAATGTACAGGTGTAAATGGTATTATTATCAAAAAAAAAGGTGGTGCTCCTGTAAACGGAGATACTATTAAGACTAGTGCTGGCGCTGTTTTTAAAGTTCCTATTTGTAAAGTAGACCATATTAAAGATGCCGTATTTTACATGCAAGCATCGGGTATAAAAGTTATTGCAGCAACTGAAAAAACAGCTAACACACTTTATGATGTTTCCTTTACAGAACCTTGCGCCATTATCATGGGTTCTGAAGGACGCGGTATAAACCCATCTATTTTAAAAGTAGTTGATGAAAAAGCCAAATTACCTTTGATGGGAGAGATTGAATCTTTAAACGTATCGGTAGCTTGTGGAGCTTTCTTATATGAGGTTTTAAGACAACGTCGTTAATCTTTACTTTGTTTTTTATAGAAGTAATTGATTATAATTTGATCCTGTTCTATTTGATCTTCTTTTAATTCGACAAAATTACCGTTTTCATCAAAATGTTTTAAAAAGGGATCTTCATCTTCATTATAATTTTCGTGTTCCCAAGGGTACTTTTTAGGTTTTACTATTTCCTTTTTAAAAAACAAAGCGAACAATAAACCGGTAATTAAACCAGAAAGGTGACCTTCCCATGATATACCTTTCTCAATTGGTAATGTATACCATATCATACTACCATAAAGGAAAACTACCAAAAGTGATAAAGCTATAAGCCTATAATACTTAGCAAAAACGCCTTTAAAAAAAGTAAAACTTACTAAAACATAAATTAAACCACTAATTCCAATATGATAGGTTGGCCTTCCAATAAGCCAAGTTAAAAAACCAGAAAACAGGATACCTAATAATACTACTTTCCAAGCAATTTGGCGGTAAAAATAAAATAAGGCCATAGAGAGAACAAAAAGAGGTATTGTATTATGGTAAATATGCTTGATACTACCATGTATAAATGGACTTAAAACAAGACCGCGTAACCCTTTAATAGTTTGGGGGTAGATACCGTATTTACTAAAGTTATATCCAAACCTAACTTCAAACCAGAAGATAAACCAAATGATTAGTACAAATGCTACTGGATATGCTACCACGCCAGTAGAGTATTTAAAATGCTCATGTTTACTCATTGGTATAAAGTTAGCAAATAGTTATCCAACTTTACTTTAAATGCTAAAATGTCAGATAAGTGCGTGAGCGATTGCAGCAAACTACCGTGTAATAAGGAAAGTGCGACCCGATATTTTTTATTGAGGGACACGCCCAAAACTTAAAATTTTGATTTAATTTTACAATAATGAATACCAATGAACCTTTAGCTGAACGCTTACGACCAAAAACTTTAGATGACTATGTGAGCCAAAAACACTTAGTTGGGAAGGATGGTGCGTTAACATTACATATAAAACAAGGATTAATTCCGTCGATGATTTTTTGGGGACCACCAGGAACAGGTAAAACCACGCTAGCAAATATCATTGCAACGGAATCGGGGAGACCGTTTTATGCCTTAAGTGCCATAAACTCTGGAGTAAAAGATATAAGGGATGTTATTGACAAAGCGAAACAAAGCGGGGGTTTATTTACTACTAAAAACCCTATTTTGTTCATAGATGAAATACATAGATTTAGTAAATCTCAACAAGACTCGTTACTACAAGCAGTTGAAAAAGGCTGGATAACACTTATTGGTGCGACTACTGAAAATCCGAGTTTTGAGGTTATTTCTGCACTTTTATCCCGTTGTCAGGTTTACATATTAAATGCTTTTGATAAAACTGATTTAGAGCTGCTTTTAGAGAGAGCCATTAAGATTGATGAATACTTATCTAAAAAATCTATTAAAATTAAAGAAACAAATGCGTTATTGAGACTTTCTGGTGGTGATGCTAGAAAATTGCTTAATATGTTTGAATTGATTGTAAACTCTTTCGATTCTAATAATATTGAAATTACAGATGAGGACGTATTACAAAAAATCCATAATAATACGGTTCATTACGATAAAACTGGCGAGCAACATTATGATATTATTTCGGCATTCATAAAATCTATAAGAGGTAGCGATCCAAACGCGGCAGTTTATTGGTTGGCACGAATGATAGAAGGTGGCGAGGATGTGAAATTCATAGCTAGAAGGTTACTAATCTGTGCCAGTGAGGATATAGGAAATGCAAACCCAACCGCTTTAGTAATTGCAAACAACACGTTTCAAGCAGTTACCGCAATTGGTTATCCAGAATCTAGAATAATATTAAGCCAATGCGCAACTTATTTAGCATGTTCACCAAAAAGTAATGCTGCTTATGTGGCAATAGGTAATGCCCAACAATTGGTTAAACAAACTGGAGATTTAAGTGTTCCGCTAGAAATTAGAAACGCACCTACGAAACTTATGAAAGAGTTAGGTTATGGTGATAATTACAAATATGCTCACAATTACGAAAACAATTTTGCAAATCAAGAATTTTTACCAGACGAGATAAAAAACACAAAACTATACGACCCTGCTAATAATGTTAGAGAAAATGCCCATCGTGAGTTTTTAAAAACTCGTTGGAAAGATAAGTACGGATATTAATTTTTATAAAAATTGAAAGAAAATAGGCATTCGCACAAGGGTCGGGCTTTACGTTTCAATCTTTTAGATCATAACCTCTCAAAAAGGATTTACACTTCAATCCCTAACGCAAAACGTTAGAATTTAATATTTAAAATTTCTTGATTTAAATCATTACCAGAATAATATTCAAGTAACCATACTTCGTTTTTCTTGTAAACTATAGCATTTGATTTGTCAACTAAATACAAATCTTTTAAATTGGTTTTTTTAATTCTATAAACTACTTTAGGTGTGCTATCCACTAACTGAAATCCATTTTCAATTTCTTGAGCATATAATATATTTGTGGCTTCTTCAATAACAAAAGTATCAGGGGAGTTTACTAATATAGCTTCTTGTTTAGTCTTAGTTTTTAAAACGCTTTCAACTACTACAGCCTCAAATTCATTTTCCTTTTTAAGTTCTTGAATTTCTTGTTTTAATAGCTGAATTTGATTCGCTACTTCACTTTTATTTATATTTTCACCTATTGCTAATGTGTTTATATTCTGGTTAGGTTTATATTGATAATTCATTGCTCGAAAAGATTCAAAAGCGTCTCTTAAAGCCAAATTATAGGCCGTTTTAAACTCCTTCTCCCTACTCTCTCCTAATTTTGAAGTATAAACCACTTTGTCAAAGCAATCTTTAAGGACTACAGTTAACTTCGTCTTAAAAACTCCAGAATCTTTTAAAACATCAGATTTTAAGGCTAAACATCTATCATTCAAAAAATCTTGTGGATAGTTATCACCCTCAAAAATGGTCTCAAAACCATATTTATTAAATAAAAAATTAGCTAAAGAATTCAATTGATATTCATCTTGTTCTTTTAAAAAATCAAACTTTTTAGGAACAATAACATATTTATAATCATTCAAACTTGTTTGAGAAAAAACAGATGACACCATTAAACAGGTAGTCATAATTAAAAAAAAATTAGCTTTCATATTTATTCTTTTATGTTTAACTCTATTTATAAATATAAATTTTTAAAATGCTATAAATACTTTTTCAATTCAATTAAATTATTAATTGTTTTAATATCAGCATCTAAGACAGTATTCTTAATATCAAAAAAAACAACATCCATACCAATGTTTTGGGCCCCAAGTATATCAGCTTCATAACTATCCCCTATCATAACACTTTGTTTTGCATGGGTGTTTGCTAGTTGTAAAGCAAAATCAAAAATTTTTGGATTTGGTTTTTTAACACCTGCCATTTCAGAATTTGTAACTGTTTTAAAGTATTTATGAATATTAGATTGGGTTAATTTTTTATGTTGTACTTCATCAAAACCGTTAGTAATAATATGCAAATTATAATAAATACTCAAATAATCTAAAACTTCAAATGCATTATCAAATAAATGATTAAACGTTGTAAGATGTGTAATATAATCATCTGATAATTTATAAATTAATTCCGCTTCTACTTGATGATTAATTGCTAAAAAAGTATCATTTAATCTGTTAAAACGCAACGCATTCTTTTCTACTTTTTCTTCCCTGTAAAGCTTCCAGTATTTTAGGTTTATAGGTTCATAATGAAACAAAAATTCACTTACATTAATATTTATATTATTAATCTTAAAAATTTTTTCAAAAGTTAATCCAGAATTTTTATCAAAATCCCAAAGCGTATGATCTAAATCAAAAAACACATCTGTTATGCCATTAATCTTCATTTGCTGAATCTAAAATATCATTAAACAACTCTTTAAACCCTTTCCATTTCTCATCATCGCTAAAAGTATAATTATGAAACACAGGCACAAACTCACCGTTAACTTGTTTTATTTCATTAATAATTTCATTTAAAAATTTCTTTTTATCTAATAGTGACTGATATTTTAATAAAGCATTATCCATTAAATGATAAGAATTAATTTTCAATGGTGTTTGTACTTCATAATCTAGATCATAAAACAAAAAAGGTGTACAAGTTCCTGCTCTAAAACCAACATAATCTACATAACCCATCGTATAATCCTCTAAAATTTCTAATTCGATAAGGTTTCTATATGATTCTGGTAGATTAATTTTTGAAAACGATTGTCTGGAAGCTTTTAAACTAGTATTTAAAATATGTTCCATTCTCAACTTTTCTTTTTTAAGAATATCTAAATCTTCCAAAGCCAAATAAGAGGCTTTTAAACCAACTGCACTATAATCTGCAACATATTTTATTAGCGAAACAAATTTCTTTTTATTAGGGTTTATACCTTTATCATACGTAGAATAATCACCTATTAAAAAGAAAAACATAAATTTAAAACTGGTATGCTTTTGTCTATTGATAATGTATTTAAAGGTATCAAACGGATCGTGTAAAAATCCAAGAATCACTAAAAGCCTTGAATACAAACTTTTAAATTTAAAACTAAAAATATCTTTAAGAATACCTCCAAAAGTTCTTAAAATACCTTTTAGTTTATAATTATAAGCTGCAGGAACATCAATTATTGGCTTAATTTTGTAGGTTTTTATTGGAAATTGAAATTCAGGAAACTGCTTATGTAAAGCCTCTTTAAATTTATAAGCCCAAATATCTACTACCGGTTGCTGTAAAAATTTTTCTTTGTATGCTAAACTATCAGTGGCTGTAAAACGCCCAAACTCATCTTTTACATGTGGTAAATACTCTTCGTAACGTGATAACAAATAAAAAGAAGCTGAAAAAATATCAAACGGAATAGCACTTTTTTCACCATTAAAAAAGAAACACTTTGTTTGATCCCAATTTTGAATATTTAATTCAATATCATTAAGTCCTTGATCAAATAAAATTTCATGACTTTTTATAAAAAACTCGTTACTTAAGGGTTGTTTAGTGTAAGACATTTTCATGCCCTCATGCACTATAAAAGTTTGTATTTCGGATGTAAACCCAACCTCTATTCCTAAAATTCTTGTGCAAATATGCTTGAAAACATATTTTAAACGTGGCGAAATTTTATGAGTATAAACTAAAAGCATTAAAGTATGGTTTCATCGGCAAAACTAAAGTATGCTTTTTCTGTTATTATTAGATGATCTAAAACTTTTATATCTAAACTTTGTGCGGCTATCTTTAATTTATTAGTAATTTGTTTATCTGCTTCACTGGGTTTTAGAGTGCCCGAAGGATGATTATGAGCTAAAATTAAACCAGTAGCACTAACTTCTAGTGCTGTTTTAAGTACTAAACGCACATCTACTAAAGTACCGGTAATACCTCCTTTACTCAATTGTGTTTTATGGATAACTTTATTGGAATTATTCAAATAAATAATCCAAAATTCTTCATGCTGAAGCTCACCAATAATAGGTTGCATAAGTTCAAATACCGAAGCGCTTGATGTTATTTTCTTTTTCTCTAAAGCCTCTTCACCTCTCCGGCGTCTTCCTAATTCTAAAGCAGCTGCAATGGTAATAGCTTTTGCTTCTCCAATACCTTTAAATAACATAAGTTGTTTTATGGATAACTTCCCTAACGCACTTAAATTATTATCAACACTTGCTAAAATTCGCTTACACAACGCTACAGCACTTTCGTCTCTGTTTCCAGAACCAATTAAAATAGCAACTAATTCTGCATCGCTCAAAACAGACTTGCCCTTATAAAGTAATTTCTCACGTGGCTGATCGTCTTGACTCCAGTTTTTTATAGAAAAAGAAGGTAGTTTTTCTGTCATGCCATAAAGATAAATATTGTAAATTACAGGAGCAATAAAAAGTTATCTTATGAAAACGTTAAAAAAAGAAGACATCAGTCAGGAAGTGTTTGATTTATACGACTATTATGCACATAATAAAATAGACAGACGTCAATTTGTTGAAAAGTTATCAATTTATGCTGTTGGCGGTATTACGGTATCATCATTGTTAAGTTTTATAACTCCAGATTATATAAACACGCTTTTGGTAAAACCAGATGATGAGCGCTTAGATTCTAAATACATTAATTATGAATCTACTAAAGGAGGTGGCACCATAAAAGGTTTATTATCTAAGCCAGATAACACTACCAGAAAATTACCAGGAATTATTGTAGTGCATGAAAACCGTGGCTTAAACCCTTATATTGAAGATGTTGGCAGACGTGCAGCAATTGATGGATTTATATCATTAGCTCCAGATGCTTTATCGCCATTAGGTGGCTACCCAGGAAATGATGATGATGGACGTGCTTTACAACGCCAACGTGACAGAAATGAGATGCTTGAAGATTTTATAGCTGCTTTTGACTATTTAAATAAACACGAAAATTGCAACGGAAAAATAGGTGTTGTAGGTTTTTGTTTTGGTGGCTGGATTGCTAATATGATGGCTGTAAAAGTACCCCGTTTAGGTGCTGCTGTGCCATTTTATGGCGGACAACCATCTGCTGAAGAAACAGCAAATATAAAAGCGCCCTTATTATTACAATACGCTGGGTTAGATACTCGAGTAAATTCAGGATGGCCAGATTATGAAATTGCTTTAAAAGCCAATAATATACAACATGCAGCTTACTTTTATGATGATGTAAACCATGGCTTTCATAATAATACCACACCTCGTTATGATGAAAAAGCTGCTAATTTAGCTTGGGATAGAACTATTGCTTTTTTTAGGGAGAAGTTGGGGTAATTGACTTTGTAAAAAATTTAAACTAACTATTTAACATCATATAAAAATATTAAAACGATTTCATATCCTATCTTTGTTCGCATACTTTTAGTTACTACCGATAAAAAAATAATATTCGCAGACAAAAACACTTCAACAAAAGATTACTTTTGGAAAAGACTTTAAATAATAGGATTTTTAATTCATGGTTAATCAATAAAGTTTTAATATCATGAACAAAATTACTACTCTTTTTCTAATTCATATTCTAGCATGCATCGCGGTTTGTTTTTTTGGTTTAGTTATTGTTTACAAAAGTATTGAGTTTACAGACACCCCAAGTTTAATTACAATATCATTAATATTTTCTATCTGGCTGTTAATAAGTTTTTATACGTTTTATTTTAAACTTGTACCTGATTATCTTGAGAAAAGAAAATATAAAAAATTTGTTGTTTATGCCATTTTAACTGTTTTTATAATAATCCCTTTCGATATGTTATTATGGTGGGGAATATTTTATTTTACCATATCTGGACAAGCACAATTTTATTTTTCCGATTTTCCATCAGTAAACCTAATTCACCCCTATATAGGCAGTGTTGTAGGATCAATATTTTCTGGTGGACTTGGTACCTTTTATAGGTTTAGTATGGATTGGTTTAAAAACCAGCAGGTAAAAAAGGACTTGGAAAACAAAAATCTTTTGAGTGAGTTAAAAACTTTAAAATCAAAACTTAATCCGCATGTATTATTCAATACCTTAAACAATATTGATACTTTAATACAAACAAGCCCTGAACAAGCTTCTGCTGCCCTGTCAAAGCTATCCGATTTATTAAGGTATGTAGTTTATGAAACAGAACATGAAAAGGTTCCTATTCAAAAAGAAATTGATAATCTTCAAAAATATATAGCATTGGAAAAAATGAGAATAGTGAATCCAGATGTTGTTGAATTTATAACCAATGTGTCAAATGAAACTAACATTCCGCCAATGCTGTTTTTTCCATTTATTGAAAACGGATTCAAACATAGTAATTTGAACAATCCAAATCAGAAGTTGAGAATTTCAATTATTGAGAACAAAAGTAAAATAGCATTCAGCTGTTCAAATACTATAAATGAATATAAACGAAATGATACGGTTTCGGGAATGGGATTAGAACTTGCTAAGAAAAGGCTAAATTTGCTTTTTCCTGACACTCATTTTTTAAATATCAATAAAGTTGATAATGAGTACCGAGTAAACCTAGAAATTCAGTTAGTATAGATGGTTAATTGTATTATTATAGAAGATGAGCCTTTAGCAATTAAGAAGTTGGTATACTACATTGATAAATTACCCAGACTTAATTTATTAGAAACCTTTCATTCAGCAGTTGAGGCAATTGGATATATAAATGAAAATTCTGTTGATTTAATATTTCTTGATATTGAAATGAAAGAACTTTCAGGAATTCAATTACTTGAATCAATTAATACAAAAGCAAAAGTAATTATTACAACAGCATACTCGCAATATGCCATTAAAGGTTTTGAATTACAAGTATGTGATTATCTTTTAAAACCAATTACTTTCGAACGATTTGTAAAGGCTTGTGATAAAGTTATTCAAGATTTCAATAAGCAAATTACCATTGTGCATTCCAAAATATTTGTAAAAACAGAGTATCGGCTTGAAGGAATTAATACTGCTGATATTTTGTACATAGAAGGTATGGGCGATTATAAAAGAATCATTACCTCTCAAAAAAAGATCATGACACTTGAGACATTTAAGGATTTACTGAATAAATTACCCAACAATAAATTCTGTCGCGTTCATAATTCGTATATCGTTTCTTTGGATAGAATTGAAAATATAGAACGAAACCGAATTACTATCAATAAAAAATTAATTCCAATTAGTGATTCATACGGAAAAGAATTTTACAATAGTTTGAATTCATGAAATAAAGCCAGCTTAGTTACCATAAAGAACTGAGTTAAAAAGAAACTATTTTATGCTAATTCAATGCGAGTTTTTTTTTGCTAGCTTCTTATTTTTACTCAGAAAATCCTATAAGACAGACACGTAACTTTCCTTATTAATAACAAACCGTAAAAAGAAATAATTAAATTATACTAGCAACCCTTTAACCGTATCAAAATCAAGTCCGCCATAATTACCAGAGCTCATTAGAAGCAATGCTTTGTTATCAAAATTTTGGGAGAAAAGAAACGCTTTAAAATCATCAGGATTGGTGTAAATAATTAAATCATCACGCTCAAAGGCACTGGCAATTTGCTCATGCGTAACTGCTTTAAGTTTTTTAATTTCAACGGCATGTGGTGAATAAAATACTACAGCAACATCGGCAGCGTCCAAAGTACCTTTATATTCTTTTAAAAATTGGGCGTTTAAACTACTATAAGTATGCAACTCTAAGCAAGCTAGTAAAGTTCTATTTTCGTATTGTTCTTTTACCGCTTTTGTAGTAGCTTCAACTTTACTTGGTGAGTGTGCAAAATCTTTATAAGCCACGCTCGTTTTAGTTTCTGCTATTTTTTCAAGACGTTTACTTGCACCTTTAAATGTTGATATTGCTTCGTAAAAATCGTCTTCATCTATCCCCATGTGTTGACAAATCCATTTAGCACCTGCCAAATTATTAAGATTGTGTTTTCCAAAAACTTCAATTGGCAAATCTCCTTCTGGTGTTTCTAAAAGTGTTTGTCCATTTTCAACAGTATATTTTGGGGTGCTATAAGGTAGTTTTCTAATAGCGTTTTGAGAAGCTTCTACTACTCTTTTTACTTCTAAATCTTCCTCGTTATAATTGATGCTACCGCCACTAACAATTGAATCTACAAAAATGCTAAACTGCTCAACATAATTTTCATAGGTTGGGAACACATTAATATGATCCCAAGCAATACCACTTAATAAAGCGATATTAGGTTTGTATAAATGAAATTTAGGACGTCTATCAATGGGTGAACTTAAATACTCATCACCTTCTAAAATAATAAAATCGTTTTCTTCAGTGAGTTTTACCATCACATCAAAACCTTCTAGTTGTGCGCCAACCATATAATCAACATCCTTATCATGATAATGCATTACGTGTAAAATCATGGAAGTTATAGTTGTTTTTCCATGGCTACCGCCAATAACTACGCGTGTTTTATATTTGGATTGCTCGTATAAAAACTCTGGATAACTATAAATTTTAAGGCCCAATCCTTGAGCTTTTAAAAGTTCTGGATTATCTTCTTTTGCGTGCATTCCTAAAACAATAGCATCTAAATCTGTTGTGATTTTTTCTGGATACCAGCCAAATGTTTTTGGCAATAAGCCTTTAGCTTCTAATCGTGATTTTGAAGGCTCAAAAATAGTATCATCACTTCCTGTTACTTGATATCCTTTATTGTGTAATGCTAATGCTAAATTGTGCATTGCAGCGCCACCAATGGCTATAAAATGTACGTTCATGTTTTGTTTTTGAATGCTTTCAAATATACTTTTTTTGCTGCTAATACACGAATGTTTTTAAATGAAAACGTTTACAAATAGCATACAGAATTGCGTTAGGGATTGAAGCGACATCCTTTTTTGAGGCACGAGAAAAGATATAGCAGAAAGCCCGACCCGAAAGGGTAACGCCAAAATATTACATACTTAAAATTTTCTTTTTTTGCTCTTTAAATGTTTTAATTTTAGGGAGTTCTTCTAGTGCTATATTGATGTGCTTTAAGGCTTCGGTTTTATTGTTTTTGTAAGTGTTTATTTGAGCTAACCGGTAATGTGCCCAAGCCTTTGGAACTCCATCTTCGGGCGAATAATTTTTTAGATATACTTGTAAGCACTGTTCTCCCTTTTGCAACTCCACATTATACTCGGCAGCCACTTTACCTATTTGATAGTGCAACGCATTGCGCTGGTGTTTTTTTTGAGCTTCTTCAATGTTCTGAATGGCTTTTTTAGGTTCTTTTTTACTTTCGTAAAGATTGGTAAGCTTATCGAAACAGGTTAACGAGCCGCCTTCATGTATGGCAAGTTTATAAAATTTTTCTGCTAATTCTGGCTCGTTATCGTATTCGTAAATATATCCCTTTGCCAAGTAACCATCTACTTTTGAGAGGTTTTCAAGCTCTTGAGCGTACTGCAAAGATTTATTTTTACTACCTCCAAAAACACCTGGTATTTGCATAAACAATTCTACCAAAGCCCAACGTGCATCAATATGTTTTGGATCTAATTCTGCTGCTTTTATAAAAGAAGCTTTAACATCGCCTATAAAACCAATGGCTTTAAACTTGTTTTCTAGAGCTTTCATGCCCAAAGCGCCACCGTATTTGTAATGATAATTTGCGTTACTACTGTTAGCTTCTACAAGTTTTTTATATTCTGTAATAGCTTCGTCCCACTTTTTTTGATGTCCAAACGTATCGCCTAATAACTCTATGGCTTTTAAATCTGAAGGATGTGATTCCAAAAACTGAATAATATTTTTCTCAGCTTGAGCGTATTGTTTATTTTGAAAAAGTATGTCTACATTATCAATACTTGTTTGGCCAATAACCAAAACTGGAAAAAGAAATAAGTAGATTATTTTTTTCATTTAATTATATTCAGAATAGCAAAGTTAAACTTTATAGTGGACTAAAAATAGATTACTTCCATAACGAACGTTATAGTTTTGTTATTTATTATTTTAGTAGATATAAAGATAATACTTAACGTAAAAATACTTGCATTTGTTAATTGATTTAAAAAAAAGTAACTCAAAAAACCTCTTTTTTTATCTATTAAACGGGTAATCGTTAGCCCAATTAAAACCTCTGTTCATCAATATAAAGTTATCTTTATTTAAAATCTTACCACTTGCTTTAATAGTATCGTTTTTATATAAAGTTTCAAAGGTAAATTCGTTTTCTGTTTTTTTATAATTAATGGTCATTATATCGGTAGAATCCTTATAACTTACGAGCTTTAATTCATTTTTTAAAGTATCAATCTCAGATTTATAAGAGTTTACCGACTTATCAATATTATGAATTTGAACACTTCCTTTTCGTTCTGAAATTAAATAACGCCATCTTTCAGTATTGTTAAGATCGGTTGAAATGGTATCGCCATTTTTTTCAAACATATTAATCTTAAATAACCCATATAAATCAGGTTTTGGTGCGCCATCCCCATATACTTTTTGAGATTTAGATAAATTAATTATTCCAAAAATTATAATGTAGGGAATCAGTAAAGCCTTCATTATTATAGAAAATAATTTTAATGATTTCTCATCTGGTTTAGTAGGTTGTTTTATTATTGAAAGACTCACTGTTTTTCCAGTGAAAAAAAATGTAAACATGGGTTTTAAATCTTTTAGAATTAAAAATAGGGTCATTAAAAACAAATGTGTAGAAAGAATTTTTACTGGAACATCATAAAAATAATTTACTGCCATAACATTAGCTGTTGTCATTATAGTAATAATAGCTCCAGCTGTCATGGTTCTTCTAAACAACAACAAGCCTGCTGAAACCTCAGCTATCCCTATAAAAAGATTATACCCTTTAGAAAATCCCAAAAATGTCCAAGCTAAACCCATTGGAGATGAATCTCCATAGGGCTGTAATAATCTAGAAAATGATGGAGATGGAAATTGGAGTTTAATAACTTTAACTAATCCATAATTTATCAACATTAGCGCAACATAAAAACGAATGGCAACTGTAATCCAATAATATAATTTTCTATAATTACTTCGGTTTCTATCTAAAAAAGACCATATTAAAGTCCCAAAAACTGCAACAACAGAAAACATAAAAATGCAAACATAATCATAGGTAGTATCGCCGCTTCCATTAGTAAACGTGGTAATTTGTTCAGGAAGTTTAAGAATTTTTTCTCCAAGCCAAGGAATAAACTTATGCAATAAACTTGTAGGATAATTAGCTATTAATACCCAAAAAGGATAAGCGCCATTATTATTTAAAACAATAAAAAGTAAAAAATAAATAAAGCTAAATCTGAAACCAATTTTCTCTAAGAAAGACCATTTTGAATCTGAAGATAATGCACTCATAATAACTGTTTTTGATTGATTATTTTTGTGAAAAATAGTATTTTAAGGCTAGAAACCAAATTAATTAACAGCAAGTTAAAGGCTTTAGAAGCTATAAAATTTTGTGTTTACATTAATTACTATATTTGTTTTATCTCAAAAACTTTAGTTTTGAAAAAGTTAAAACCCGAAAATACTATTTTAAAGCTATTACTATTAATAGTCCTAATTAATGGTTATAGTTGTGGCTTAAAAAAGGTTATTCTGCAGAAAGAGGAATTAATTGAAAGTAATCCTAAATTAATTTTTTTAAACTATAATGTATCAGAAACTAAAAATGGTGAAACCGAAGTTGCATTCATCAATAAAAAAATTACCGATGGTAAATTGAAAAATTATAAAAATAATTTTATCGAATCTGCTTCTATTGGTGATTTAAAGTGCATGCAGTTGGATGAAAATTCTAATCCTATTCAAAGTGAAATTATAAAAAATCCATTAATTCAAACAGTTGAGTTTGTAAATGATTCTTTATTTTTAAAGAAAAAACAAATACATTTGAAAAGCACTCAACTTGCTTTAAAATTACAATTACATAGTAAAACAAAGTCGATAACAATAAGTAAAATTACTGATAGTTTACAGAATTCAAAAGCCCTAATAAAGACGATACTATAAACAAAATGAAAAACCTACTTATTACATTACTTTTTTTGATAAGTTCTCAAATACATCATACACAAACTTTTGAGGTTGAATCTTTAAAAGTTTCCGGTGATAATGATAAAAGAATTAACCTCGTTATTTTAAGTGAAGGCTATCAAGTTTCAGAATTTGCGAAGTTTAAAAACGACGCCATAAATTTTATGACTGATATGTTTTCGCAATCACCATTTGTGGAATACACTAATTACTTTAATGTATACATTATAAAAGTGCCTTCGAATGAAAGTGGTTCAGATCATCCAGGAACTGCGACTGATGTGATAGAACCTGCATCAGCTATCATTAATGTTGACACATATTTTAATACGAGTTATGATAGTTTCAATTTCCACAGATTGCTATTTAGCTCTGATTATGCAACCATAAATACGGTACTTGCAAATAACTTCCCTGAATTCGATCAAACCATCATATTAGTGAATTCTGATGAGTATGGAGGAAGTGGTGGACAATTTCCTTTTACTTCTACTGGTACTAGTGCCAACGAAATTGCTATACACGAATTAGGGCATTCGCTTTTTGATTTAAAGGATGAATATTACCCCGGAGATGTATTGGCAGCTGAAGCTATAAATATGACTCAAGAAACTAATCCAGCCCTAGTTAAATGGAAAAACTGGCTAGGAATTAATAGTGTTGGAATTTATGCATATGCTTCTTCTGGCACTGCTGCTACTTGGAATAGGCCACATCAAAATTGTAAAATGCGTTATTTAGGTGTGCCTTTTTGCTCTGTTTGTAAAGAAGGTATGATAGAAAAAATACATGATCTTGTGTCTCCTATCGACTCTTATATGCCTATTTCAAATACAGTTAACAATCCAAGTTTCCCAATAGATTTTAATTTGAATTTAATAAAGCCTGAGCCAAATACTTTAGAAAACGAATGGGTTTTAAATAGCCTAAATATTGCTAATAATGTTGAAGTGGTTTCTTTACTTGAAATTAATTTAATTGAAGGAATTAACACTTTAAATTCAATAGTTACAGATAATACTAGTTTTTTAAAAATAGACAATCATGAAACTATACATTTAAGTATGGTAACTTGGACTATTAATTATTCTAGTTTAGGAATTGAAGAAATCGATAGTGTTTTAAATAATTTAAGCATTACCGTGTACCCAAACCCTACTAATGATGTGATAAATTTTAAGTTTGAAAATAATAACAACTTAAGCTTGAAAATTGATATTGTTAGTATTGACGGTAAAAAAATAGAAACTTTATTTGTTGATAATTCACAAACACTTCAAATAGATATTAGCGCCTATAGTACAGGCCTATACCTTGCCAATTTTTACTCAAACAACATTCTTTTGTCCAATAAAAGAATCATAAAAAACTAGATTACTACTTAGGTGGATATTTAGATAATATTTTTTCTACAATTGCCTTTAATTTAGCTTCTCTATTTTCGGGAGTTCCGTTTGGATTAAAACTAGATTCACTTACAGCTTGCCAAAATAATTGTTTTTTATTTTCATCAACAAAATCGATAGTTATTTGACGGTTGATATTAGATTGTCCAATGGGTAACCCAATAGAAATACCGCCTCCTGCATTTCTGCCACCACCACCTAAACCTACACCTACGGTATTCTGTTGATTTATTTGAAATTGTTCACTTTTTATATCAATAAAAAAATCTGGAGTTTCCACTAAACTAAAACCTCTCATTGCCATTGATGTATCCAATTCATCTAGTAACCTTTTAGTATCTAACTCACTCAAACCTGTTTCCATATCTTTATAGTAGTTATAAGTTTTATAATGGCTAAAATCGGTTTGTAAATCATAATCATAGGTCACACGAATGGGTGCACAAGACACTATTAGTATGGCTAGAATAAAAAAAACGGGAGATTTCATAACTTTATTTTTTTTTAATAAAGTTAATTAAAAAAATATGCTAGAAACTATTAAGTATAAAATTTTAAGACAATTTAATTAATCATTCAAAATCTTCCAAAGGAGATCTTTTAATTCTGTTATGCCTTGTTGCGCAACAGACGAAATTAGTAAATAAGGAATAGGCAACTCATTATCTAATTGAATTTTTAGTTCTGCTTGTAACTCATCATCCAACATGTCACATTTTGAAATTGCTACAATGCGCTCTTTATCTAACATTTCAGGATTGTAACGGCGTAATTCATCTAGCAAAATATCATACTGCTTTTTAATATCTTTAGCATCCGCTGGTATTAAAAACAATAACACAGAATTACGCTCTATATGGCGTAAAAAATAATGTCCTAGGCCTTTTCCTTCAGCAGCACCTTCAATAATTCCGGGGATATCAGCCATTACAAACGTTTGAAACTCACGATACTTTACAATACCTAAATTAGGTTTTAGGGTAGTAAATTCATAATCAGCAATTTTAGGTTTAGCTGAAGTAATAACTGATAAAAGTGTAGATTTTCCTGCATTTGGAAAACCTACCAAACCAACATCAGCCAGCACCTTAAGTTCCATGGTTACGTATTTCTCTTCCATAGGAATCCCAGGTTGCGCATAACGAGGCGTTTGATTTGTTGATGTTTTAAAATGCCAGTTTCCTAAACCACCCTTACCTCCTTGAGCTAAGATTTTTTCTTCCCCTTCATCCGTTATTTCAAAAAGTATTTCGTTACTTTCTGTATCTCTAATAACGGTTCCCAATGGAACTTCGATGTAAACATCTTCTCCATCAGAACCAAAACTTCTTCCGCTACTACCATGTTCTCCATGGCCAGCTTTAATATGTTTTTTAAACTTTAAATGCAGAAGTGTCCAAAGGTTCTTATTACCTATAACGATAACATGACCTCCTCTACCACCATCACCTCCATCTGGTCCGCCTTTAGCCACATATTTTTCTCGATGCAAATGGGCAGAACCTTTACCCCCGTTACCAGAGCTAACAAACATTTTTACGTAGTCTACAAAATTTCCTTCAGTCATGTTTTAGGCAAAATGTTATTAGATATGGAAACAATAATTTTATAAATTTTTAATTCTTTTTGGCCTCCCTAGAAGAAAATACAAGATTGTTCCAAAGAAAGGTAAAAACAAAACAACTAAAACCCAGATTATTTTATCATTACCATTAAAATCATTTTTTAAAATACTTATAAGTGCTAAAACTGGAAAAAGCAAACAACACACTGCAATTATAATTATAATAAGCTGCCATATACCAAGAGCAAAATTAATTTCCAAATTCATATTGTAAGTTATCAATTACAGAACTTAAACGCAGAGTAATATCATCAATACTTCCAACACCATCAACTCCAAAATATTTATCTTGAGCAGTATAGTAGTCTTTTAAAATGGCAGTTTTATCGTAATATTCTTTAATTCTATTTCTTATGATCGATTCATCTGCATCATCAGGTCTTCCGCTCGTTTTTCCTCTTCCTAATAGACGCTCTACTAAAATTTCATCATCTACTTCTAAAGCAATCATAGCATTTATTTGAGAATCTTTACTATCCATAAGAGCATCCAATGCGTCGGCTTGTGCATTGGTTCTAGGAAAACCATCAAAAATAAATCCTTTAGCTGTCGTGTTTTTTTCAACTTCAGCTTCTAACATATCTATAGTAACTTGGTCTGGAACTAGCTCACCTTTATCTATATAAGATTTAGCAAGCATACCTAATGCAGTTTCGTTTTTAATATTGTACCTAAAAACATCTCCGGTTGAAATATGTACTAAATTATATTTCTCTTTTAAAAAGTTTGCTTGTGTTCCTTTTCCTGCACCTGGAGGTCCAAATAGCACTAAATTTGTCATGTATTGGGTTTCTTTAATTTGATATACTTCTGGTAAATTTCTTCCTAATCCATCATAGTCTAATCCATAACCTACAATGAATTTATTAGGAATTTCAATACCTACATAATGTAATTTAAAATCTTTTTTATAAGCTTCTGGCTTGTGGAACAAGGTTGCTATTTTTAGCGATTTCACTTGTTCATTTTTAAAAATCCTGTAAACCTCGTGTAATGTATTTCCTGTATCTATAATATCTTCCAAAATAATTACAGTTCTATCAGTTAAATCTTGTGTTAAACCAATTAAACGCTGGATGTCCTCTGTTGATTTTACGCCTTCATAAGACGCTAGTTTTATAAATGTAACTTCACAAGGATTTGGATATTTTTTCACAAAATCACTCACAACCATAAACGATCCATTTAATATCCCAACAAAAACAGGAATTTCATCACCAATATCCTCAGCAATTTGAAGAGCTAAGCGTTGCATAGCCTCATCAATTTGCTTTGCAGAAATAAATGGTTTAAAATATTTGTCGTGTAGTTTTATCACGGGTATTAATTTTTAAAGTGGCAAAGATAATCAATAGATTGCCTAATATCGATTTTTTGATTTATGTTTTAGGAACTATTTTAAGATTTAAGTGTATTTTTGCGTGTATAAAATGAATTATCAACAATAAATCATGACAAATTACTTTTCTACAAATTTTAAACTCGGTATTCTCGGCGGTGGGCAGTTAGGCAAAATGATGCTTTATAATACCCGCAAATTTGATATTTATACCGCTGTTTTAGAAGCCAGTGAAGATGCACCATGTAAAATTGCATGTGATGAATTTCATTTGGGAAATTTAATGGATTATGATACTGTTTATAATTTTGGAAAGCGAGTAAATGTATTAACTTTTGAAATTGAAAACATAAATGTTGACGCCTTGGAAACTCTTGAAAAAGAAGGTGTTAAAGTCTATCCTTCATCAAAAACATTAAGAACCATTCAAAATAAAGCAAAGCAAAAATTATTTTACGTTGATAATAATATCCCTACAGCACCTTTTTCCCGTTTTGCATACCTATCAGAAATTGAAGATGCTATAAATAATGGCGGTTTAAAATTTCCGTTTGTTTGGAAAGCAGCTCAATTTGGTTATGATGGCAATGGCGTTAAAATAGTGAGACATCTTTCAGATTTAGAAGGGCTACCAAAAGGAGAGTGTATTGCAGAAACATTGGTGCCTTTTAAAAATGAATTAGCTGTGATAGTTGCCAGAAATGCTTCAGGAGAAACCAAAACCTACCCAGTTGTAGAGATGGAATTTCACCCAGAAGCCAACCAAGTAGAATATGTTATTTGTCCTGCAAGAATTTCTGAGGAAATTGCAAAAAAAGCTGAGGAAGTTGCTTTAAAAACTTCAAAAGCTTTCAATCATGTTGGCCTTTTAGCAGTTGAAATGTTTCTAACTGAAGACGACCAAATTTTAATAAATGAGGTTGCACCTAGACCTCATAATTCTGGACATCAAACTATTGAGGCTAGTTATACATCTCAGTTCGAACAACATATTAGAGCTATTTTAGATTTACCATTAGGACGAACAGGAAGTAAAGTTGGTGGTGTCATGGTTAATTTAGTTGGTGCCGAAGGTTTTACAGGAGATGTAGTTTATGAAAACATTGAAAAAATTATGAAAATGGAAGGTGTCACACCTCATATTTATGGTAAAAAACAAACACGCCCTTTCAGAAAAATGGGTCATGTTACTATTGTAAATGAAAATTTAAGTGAAGCCAGAAGAATAGCAGAAGCAGTTAAAAAGACAATCAAAGTAATAAGTATATAATTATGAGTAAAGTTGGAGTTATTATGGGTAGCAAAAGCGACTTGCCAGTTATGCAAGAAGCTATTGATATATTAAACGGGTTTGATATTAAAGTTGAAGTTGATATTGTTTCAGCACATAGAACTCCAGAAAAATTATTCGATTATGGAAAAAATGCGCATGCTAGAGGTTTTTCAGTAATTATTGCTGGTGCTGGTGGTGCCGCACATTTACCAGGAATGATTGCTTCTTTATCGCCACTACCAGTAATAGGGGTTCCTGTAAAAAGCAGTAATTCTATTGATGGTTGGGATTCTATATTATCCATTTTACAAATGCCAGGTGGGGTTCCTGTAGCTACTGTAGCTTTAAATGGCGCTAAAAATGCCGGTATATTAGCTGCACAAATTATAGGCGTATCAGACAAATGTGTTTTAGATAAAATTATGGCTTATAAAGAAGGCTTAAAAATAAAAGTAAACGAATCTGCAAAAGACTTATAATAAAAAAAGCCTCGAAATAATTCAAGGCTTTTTAGCTATTAACAAATAATTCTTTTGAGTTAGTCACTCCACAAATTAATAATCGCAAACATAAAAAAAATTTATTATGCATGAATAATAAATTTTTACTTTTTAAAATATTTATTGAAAAATGACAGAAAACATATTAAATAAATCGTTTAACAGCAATTTTGGTACAGCACCTTTTTCAAAAATAAAGAATAATCACTTTTTACCAGCTTTCAAAAAAGCTATAAAAGATGCTAAAGATGAAATTGATGCTATAGTTAATAATAATGAAAAGCCTAATTTCAAAAACACAATTGAAGCCCTAGATTTTTCTGGAGAACAATTAGACAGAATTTCTAGTATTTTTTTTAATTTAAATTCTGCTGAAACCAATGAAGAGATTCAAAAAATAGCTCAAGATGTTTCACCTTTATTAGCAGAATTCAGTAACGATATTACTTTAAATGAAGATTTATTTAAACTTGTAAAAGTAGTTTATGATTCTAAAGATTCATTACAATTATCAACAGAACAAAATACATTGCTTGAAAAAAAATATAAAGGGTTTTCAAGAAATGGTGCTAATTTATCAGAAGACAAAAAGCAACAACTGAGAGAAATTGATAAAAAACTAAGTCAGTTAAAATTAAAATTTGGTGAGAATGTTTTAGCAGAAACTAACAATTTTGAAATGCTTATTACTGATGAATCTAATTTATCTGGGCTCCCTGAAGGCGCTATTGAAGCAGCAAAACAATTAGCCGAAAGCAAAGATAAATATGGTTGGCTATTCACTTTAGATTACCCTAGTTACATTCCTTTTGTAACCTATGCTGATAATAGAGAATTACGTAAAAAATTAACTTTAGCTGCTGGAGCAAAAGCTTTTAAAGGAGATACTTTAGATAATCAAGAAAATGTACTTCAAATAGTAAAACTACGCCACGAGCGTGCCCAATTGTTAGGCTATAAAACACACGCACATTTTGTTTTAGAAGAACGAATGGCTAAAACCCCTGAAAAAGTTGCATCGTTTTTAAATGAATTATTAGAAAAAGCAAAACCTGCTGCTTTACGTGAATTTGCAAACCTTCAGAATTTTGCAAAAGGGTTAGATAACATTGATCATTTAGAAAAATGGGATGGCTCTTATTACGCCGAAAAATTAAAACAAAAGTTATTCGATTTAGATGACGAAAAACTAAAACCATACTTTAAACTAGAAAACGTTATAAACGGTGTATTTGCAATTTCTAAAAAATTATTTGGATTGCACTTTGAAGAAATTGATACCATAGACACATACCATCAAGATGTTTTAACATATAAAGTAACCAATGATAATGGCGATTTAATTTCCATTTTTTATGCAGACTTTTTTCCAAGACCGGGCAAACGTAATGGCGCTTGGATGACTTCATTTAAACCTCAGTATATCAAAAATGGAGAAAATAGCAGACCACACATTTCTATAGTTTGCAACTTTACCAAGCCAACAAAAACAAAACCATCGCTTTTAACTTTTAACGAGGTTACCACATTATTCCACGAAATGGGTCATGCGCTACATGGTATGTTGGCAAACACAACGTACCCAAGTTTATCTGGTACTAGCGTATTTTGGGATTTTGTTGAACTACCAAGTCAGGTTTTAGAAAATTGGTGTTATGAAAAAGAAGCTTTAGAATTATTTGCTACACACTACGAAACCGGAGAAATTATTCCAATGGATTTGATAAAAAAAATTAAAGAATCTGCTACTTTTCATGAAGGCATGCAAACTTTAAGACAAATAAGTTTTGGTCTTTTAGATATGGGTTGGCATGCTAGCGACTCTACAGAAACCATAAAGGATGTAAAAGCATTTGAAACAAAGGCCTTTGAAAACACTAAATTATACCCAGATGTAAATGAAAATTGTATGAGCACCTCATTTTCTCATATATTCCAAGGAGGTTATTCATCTGGATATTATAGTTATAAATGGGCAGAGGTTTTAGATGCAGATGCTTTCGAATATTTTAAAGAAGCTGGTATCTTTAATAAAAACGTTGCTAATAAGTTTAAAGATTTTGTATTATCACAAGGTGGTACAGAAGATCCTATGACATTATACAAACGCTTCCGCGGAAAAGAACCTCAACCAGAAGCATTACTAAAACGTGCTGGATTGTTTTAATAAAATTCATTTTTTTACCCTATTTTTGAGAAAATAAAAATTGCTTACTAATGCTTAACCATCAATTAAATCCTAATAATTGGATTGACTTGTATTCTGATTACCTATTCAACTATACGATTTCCCGTGTTAATGATAGAGAGATAGCTCAAGATCTTGTTCAAGATACTTTTTTGGCAGGTTTAAAGTCAATGAAAAATTTCAAAGGTGAAGCTAGTGAACGCACGTGGCTAATATCGATTTTAAAAAGAAAAATTATAGATTATTATCGTAAAATAAATTCTAATAAAGGAAAAGCAGAAATAAGAATTACATATAACGAAGATTCTGAGAGTGAAGGCGATTGGTTAGAAGAACGTGTTGCAGATCCGTTTGATAAAACCGCTGAATACACTATAGAAAATGAAGAGCTTGGTGATGCCATTCACAAATGCCTTAACAAATTACCAGAAAAACAAGCGGAAGTTTTTAAAATGAAAACTATTTTAGGGTATGAAACCGAAATTATATGTAATGAATTAAATATTACAGCGTCTAACCTTTGGGTAATTATACATAGAGCACGAACTGCAATGGCTGATTGTTTAAAAGAAAATTGGTTTTAATTATGAGTAATATAAAATTTTTTATTCCCTGCGATGAAGCAAATCACACTTGTGATAAATCTCAATATAAAGAAGCTACTTTTTTAGAAAAAATTAAATTAAATATTCATTTAATTTATTGTAAAGCTTGCAGAAAATATACTAAAAACAACGCCTTACTTACTAAAAAAATCAAAATATCAAAAGTAGACTGCCTTGATAAAAACACTAAAGAAGCGATGAAAAAAGATTTTGAAAACGCATTAAAAGAGCATTCCATTCAATAAAACAAAAACAACAAAATAAGCCAAAAAATCGGCAAACCTTCTACCCAAAAAGCACTATAATATTTCCTTTGTTCTGTTTTAGAAAACAACAAAAAAATCAACGTAAGTGATGTTATTAAGACTAAAATAATTATAGCAATGTAAGTTGTTTGATTTTTAAATAATTCCAATAAAAAAAACATACCCAAAAGCAAACTCCCCATTATTTTGGTTTGTCTCACTCCTATTTTCTGCGGAATAGTAGCTAGTTTTAAACTATCGTATCTTAAATCTCTGATTTCAAAAGGTAGCATCAAAACAATAATTAGAATGAAACGCTGTATAGCCGTTAAAAACACATCATCATTAAGAGAAAAACTATTTTCAATTAATGGTAAAAAAACGGTAACTCCAGTCCAAACTAAAGCTATTAAATAAATTTTAAGTCCACCAATGTTCCTTAAATTATGTTGGCTATCGATGTAAAAACGTTTTGGCAAAAAAGGAATAGCATATAAGAAAGTAATGATTCCAAAAGCTAAAATATATAACAATGTTATTGATTGTAATTGCCATATAAAGTAGCTCATCAAAATAAAAGATAGAAACGAAAAAAATTGAATGTATCGTAATCTATTTGCTAAACTACGATGATGAAATTTGGCCACACCAAAATATTTAACAAAATTATATCCTGTTATAGATGAAGACAATACAAACAATAGAATTTTAAAATCGAAAGGAATTTCGAATTCTAATAAGGTAATCCATGTTAACGATACAACAGAAAAAGCCACATGAATACTACTATCAATATAAAAATTAAAAAGCTGCTTTAAAACCTTCATAAAACAAAAGTAAGCAAAGTGTTAATAACACTTTCAATTGGTTAAAAACTTTCATTTTCAATAACAAAACAACTTAAATTATTACGTAATTTTGCAAACAAAAACGCAACTTATTTTTAATGGATACAAACGCCTTTGCACTTCGTCATATTGGCCCAAGAGAAGCCGATCAAAAAGACATGTTGAAAACTATTGGAGTAAACTCTTTAGACCAACTAATTAATGAAACGATTCCTGAAGATATTCGCTTAAAAAAGCCTTTAAATTTAGATGAACCTATGACAGAGTATGAATATTTACTTCATATTCATGAGTTATCTAAAAAAAATAAAGCGTACAAAACTTACATTGGTTTAGGATATCATCCTACCATTATGCCAGCGGTTATCCAAAGAAATATTTTGGAAAATCCAGGTTGGTATACAGCATATACACCTTATCAAGCTGAAATTGCCCAAGGTAGATTAGAGGCGCTTTTAAATTTCCAAACGATGGTTATTGATTTGACTGGTATGGAAATAGCTAATGCTTCCCTGCTTGATGAAAGCACTGCTGCTGCTGAAGCAATGAGTTTATTGTTTGCCGTAAGAGAGCGTGACCAAAAGAAAAATAACGTTTGTAAATTTTTTGTTTCAAATAATATTTTACCACAAACTTTATCACTACTTCAAACAAGAGCTAACCCAATTGGTATTGAACTCGTACTTGGTGACGAAGGAACTTTTGACTTTTCATCCGAATTTTTTGGAGCTTTACTTCAATACCCTGGAAAAGATGGACAAATAACAGATATAAAAACCTTTATTAACAAAGCTAATGACGCTGAAATTAAAGTAGCTGTTGCTGCTGATATTTTAAGTTTAATAAAATTAGAAGCGCCTGGTAAATTTGGAGCCGATGTTGTTGTTGGTACTACGCAACGTTTTGGAATCCCGATGGGTTATGGAGGACCACATGCCGCTTTTTTTGCAACAAAAGAAGCTTACAAAAGAGACTTACCTGGACGTATCATTGGCGTGACCAAAGATGCTAATGGAAACCGAGCTTTAAGAATGGCCTTACAAACAAGAGAGCAACACATAAAACGTGATAAAGCAACTTCTAATATCTGTACAGCACAAGTACTTTTAGCTGTAATGGCTAGTATGTATGCGGTTTATCATGGTGTTGAAGGGTTAAAATTCATAGCTAATAAAGTTCATAATAACACCAATGCACTTGTAAATGCATTAGAAAAATTAGGCTATAATCAAGTTAACACTTCTTATTTTGATACCATTCAAATAAAAACGGATTCAAAAAATATAAAATCCGTTGCTAAAGAAAAGAAAGTTAATTTATTTTACCCAGACAGCGAAACTGTTACCATTTCAATAAATGAAACAACAGCTATTAGAGATATTAATTATTTAATTTATGTTTTCGCTGAAGCAGCTAAAAAAGAAACTATTATAATTTCTGAAGTTGAATCTTCCAATAAAATAATTGAATCTTTACAACGTCGTTCGGAATTTTTAACCGATACAGTTTTCAACACATACCATTCAGAAACTGAATTGATGCGATACATAAAATCTTTAGAACGTAAAGACTTAGCATTAAATCAATCCATGATTTCTTTAGGTTCTTGTACCATGAAGCTAAATGCAGCTTCTGAAATGCTCCCTTTAAGTTGGTTTAAATGGGGCAATATTCATCCTTTTGCGCCTCTAAAGCAAGCCAAAGGTTATTTAACAGTCCTTAAAGAATTAGAAGATCAATTAACTGAAATTACTGGTTTTGCAGCAACATCTTTACAACCAAATTCTGGTGCTCAAGGTGAATTTGCAGGTTTAATGGTTATAAAAGCTTATCATGAATCTCGTGAAGATTTTCATAGAAATATTTGTTTAATACCATCATCTGCACACGGAACAAATCCAGCAAGTGCTGTTATGGCAGGTATGAAAGTAGTTGTAACGAAATCAACAGCTGAAGGGAATATTGATGTTGATGACTTACGTGAAAAAGCAGAATTATATAAAGATAATTTATCTGCACTTATGGTAACATATCCATCTACCCACGGGGTTTATGAATCTGCTATAAAAGAAATAACGCAGTTAATTCATGACAATGGAGGACAAGTTTATATGGATGGTGCTAACATGAATGCGCAAGTAGGGTTAACCAACCCAGGTAATATTGGAGCTGATGTTTGCCACTTAAACTTACATAAAACGTTTGCGATACCTCATGGCGGTGGTGGACCAGGTGTTGGCCCAATCTGTGTTGCAAAACAATTAGTGCCATTTTTACCGGGAAATCCTTTAATTAAAACTGGTGGAGACCAAGCTATCACTGCTATATCTGCCGCTCCTTTTGGCTCTGCATTGGCTTGCTTGATTTCTTATGGATATATCAAAATGTTAGGTTCGGAAGGCCTAACTCAATCTACAAAAATTGCTATTTTAAATGCGAACTATATTAAAAAACGCTTAGAAGGCAGCTTCGAAACACTTTATTCTGGAGAGCGTGGTCGTGCAGCACATGAAATGATTGTTGATTGCCGTCCGTTCAAAGCGAATGGTATTGAAGTTGTAGATATTGCAAAACGATTAATGGATTATGGTTTTCATGCACCAACCGTTTCTTTCCCTGTAGCTGGAACTTTAATGATCGAGCCAACTGAAAGTGAAGGTAAATCTGAAATGGATCGTTTTTGTGATGCCATGATTTCTATCAAAAAAGAAATTGATATTATTTCAAAGGATGATGAAAATAATGTTTTAAAAAATGCACCACATACTTTAGAAATGATAACTTCTGATGAATGGTATTTACCTTACTCACGCGAAAAAGCGGCTTTCCCTTTAGACTATGTAAAGCAAAATAAATTCTGGCCTAGTGTAAGACGTGTGGATGATGCTTATGGAGATAGAAATTTAATATGTTCGTGTACCCCTATCGAAGCTTATATGGAAGCCTAAAAAGCATTTTGAACATCGTAAATTAAACTAAAAATAAATTGCCTTAAATTAAAAAGCTATTATATTGCTAAAACTATTTGATTTAAGGCAATTATAATTTTATGAATATAAAAATTACTGGAACTGGAAGTTATATACCAGACTATATTGAGACCAATGAAAACTTTCATAATCATGAGTTTCTTAATAGTGATGGTTCTCATATAAATGCATCTAGCGAAGTTATTGTTAAGAAATTTAAAGCAATTACTGGAATTGATGAAAGACGTTACGCAAAGAGCCATTTAAATACTTCAGATATAGCAGCTTTTGCTGCAGAAAAAGCAATTGAAAAAGCAAAAATAAATAGAGAAGACATCGATTATATTATTGTAGCGCATAATTATGGTGATTTAAGGAAAGATAGTATACAAAGCGATACGGTGCCCAGTATAGCATCACGTGTTAAACATCTTTTGCAAATCAAAAACCCAAAATGTGTTGGTTACGATTTACTTTTTGGATGTCCTGGTTGGGTTGAAGGTGTTATTCAAGCCAATGCCTTTATAAAATCTGGTATTGCAAAAAAATGCTTAATTATTGGTGCCGAAACCCTATCTCGTGTTATCGATCCATACGATAGAGACTCTATGATTTATTCTGATGGCGCTGGTGCTGTGATATTAGAATCAACAAACGAACCAGGTGGCATTATAACTCATGAAACGGCAACTTATTCGTTGGATGAAGCCCATTATATTTATTTTGGAGAAACTAATAATCAAAACATAAAAGATAACCGCCGATACATCAAAATGTATGGTAGAAAAATTTACGAATTCGCATTAACACATGTACCTATGGCAATGAAAGCTTGTTTAGATAAAAGCGGTATTAATATAAGCGAATTAAAAAAAATACTAATCCATCAAGCAAACGAAAAAATGGATGAAGCGATTGTAAAACGTTTTTATGAACTTTACAATATGGAAATACCTCAAGGTGTTATGCCAATGAGTATTGGTAAACTTGGAAATTCTAGTGTTGCCACCGTTCCTACTTTATATGATTTGATTTTAAATGGAGACCTTAAAGATCAAAAAATAAATAAAGATGATGTTATTATTTTTGCTAGTGTTGGAGCTGGTATGAATATTAATGCGATTGTTTATAAACATTAATGCATGTACGAAAAAACGTTTCCTAATAAGCGATTTAAACATACTATTGAGTTTTTGAAAAAACATGTTTCTACATCTGAAACTATTTTAGATTTGGGTGTTGAAAATCCATTTTCCAAAATTATGATAGAACATGGTTTTACTATTGAAAACACTCAAGGTGAAGATTTAGATTTAGACACTACTAACATTGAAAAATCTGAGGCCGAAGTTGTAACTGCTTTTGAAATTTTTGAGCATTTATTATCACCCTTCACAGTACTAAAAAGTATAAAAGCGAATAAAATAGTAGCTAGTGTGCCTTTAAAATTATGGTTTTCTTCGTCTTACAGAAGTAAAACAGATATGTGGGACAGACATTACCATGAGTTTGAGGATTGGCAGTTTGATTGGTTATTCGAGAAAGCTGGTTGGAAAATTATAGCTACTGATAAATGGACTAATCCAACAAAAAAAATAGGACTAAGACCGATACTTCGATGGTTTACTCCAAGATATTACATTGTATATGCTGAAAGAGTTTAACTTTGAAAAACTAAAATTTCATTTTTGAATTTCTACATCGTCATACCAGCTCATAATGAAGAAAGTTCTATAGGGCTTACTTTAAATTCTTTGGTGAATCAGACCCTTTTACCTAAATGGATTTTAGTTGTAAATGATCATTCTACAGATAACACTCAAAATATTATTGAATCTTATGTTGGTAAATATCCATACATTTCATTAATAAACGTAAAATCTACTAATCAACATTTACCTGGAACAAAAATTATAAATGCATTTTACAAAGGTTATGAAATGCTTGATGATGACTATGATGTCATCTGTAAGTTCGATGCCGATTTAATTTTTCCCGATAATTATTTGCAGCAGTTAGCAATTCACTTTAAAAATGATGATAAACTTGGCATGGCGTCAGGTTTTTGTTACATTGAAAAAAATGATGATTGGATTCTTGAAAACCTTACTCGAAAAGATCATATTCGTGGCGCGCTTAAAGCCTACAAAAAAGATTGCTTTTTACAAATTGGAAAACTAAAACCGTCTATGGGTTGGGACACTGTTGATGAACTACTCGCCAAATACTATGATTGGAACATTTTAACTGATGAATCACTTCATGTAAAACACTTAAAGCCTACCGGAATTAGCTATAATAAAGCCTCTAAATACTTACAAGGTGAAGCTATGTACAAAATGCGTTATGGCTTTTTTATTACTTTTATTTCAGCTTTAAAACTAGCTTACAAAAAGAAAAGTTTATGGTTGTTTAAAGATTATTTAGCTGGTTATTTTAAAGCTAAAAAAGAAAACATTGATTATTTAGTTTCTGAAGATGAAGGCAACTTTATTCGAAATTTACGTTGGAAAGGTATTTTTAGTAAAGTAAAATAAGACACTTCGACTGCACTCAATATGACAAACCAACCAAGAATCAAATTCCAAATTTCAAGAACCAAATCCCAACAATTAATAACCAATACTAAAAACTCCAATCTTTAAAACTACTTGAAGCTTCTAACTTGTTCTCAATAGCATCTTCCAATTCTGGAAAGAAATCGATTCCAGTTAATGCTTCGACTTCATCAACAGAAACAACAAAATCATATAAGGGTTTATCAGAGTTTTGATGAGACATTAAAAAAGCAATCATTTTAGTTTTTCCGTTATTGTTATCAATCAAGATTTTAAAAAACTGATTAGGAACAGCAACTCGCTCAACTCCAATAGTTTTCATATTTCCTTTTAAAACGCCACCTGTAACAACATATACGCCGTTGTATTTACTCGCCCAATACCTAACTTTTTGCTCTAAAGTATTCCAAATTCCTGAGTTAAAATCGTGCTTTTGCGGACTTATATTACTCGTTAAAAAAGTTTCATCATGAGCCAACTGGCTATATCTTCTATCTCCAGCAGGACATAAATGTCCACGATCAAATCCCGATTTTTTATAATTTCTCCAATCTGCAGCACCTGTTTTTACGGCTTCGTCAATTTCAAAATAAGGTCGTTTAAAATTTGTATTTGATAAATGCGCCTTTTTTAATTCATAAGCAACCCATTCAGCTTGTTCATGTGGTTCACTGTATGACAAAGAATAGCCTTGATGATGGATAATTTGACCTGTAGTACTAGTTGGTAAAAAATATTCGTTGGTATTTCTTTTAACTGTTTTACCAATTTCAATAATTTTAACTTTTTCTTCTTTAACTAAAAAATACTCATAGCCATATACTCCCAAAAGCATGAGAATAGCTATTAACCAATAAATTTTTCTTCTAACCAAACTATTCTAAAACAAAATCTAATGGTTGCCCAATACAAGCATTAGGGTAGCTTATGCCTAACAAAGCAGACATGGTTGGGGCTATATCTGTTATTTCTGTCTTTTTAAAAGTATCACCATGCATAATACCTTTTCCAAAAAGCAAAAGTGGCACATGGGTATCATAACTAAAACCACTACCATGAGTAGACCCAGTTATACTGTAAGAAATATATCCCGGATCTGGAACTAGCACAATATCTCCAGAACGCTTTTGATTAAATCCGTTTTGTAATAATCCTTCAACTCCCGTTCTAAATGAATTTTCAGTTAAAGTTAAAGCAGCATATGCTTTATCTATATTTTTATAAGTAATAACTTCATTTACAATGGCTTCTTGTACATCATCTAACTCTAAATCTAAATTTTTAATTTTATTTCTATTCAAAAATATTTGTTCGTTACTTATATTTTCAATCAGATCTGAAGCACTAAATGCTTTGGTTAAAAACGCTTCTATTTTATTTCTTGTTGTCTTATTATTTAGATAACCAGAGGGTATTTTTGCTGTTTGTAAATAAGAAGGTACATCAATAGCACCATGATCTGCTGTTAAAAAAATGGTATAATTTCCTTTTCCAACTTTTTCATCTAAAACTTTAAAAAGTCTTTCTAAATCTAAATCTAATCTAAGGTAAGTGTCTTGAATCTCTTTAGAATTTACCCCAAAATTATGTCCAATATAATCTGTACTCGAGTAACTAACGGTTAAAACATCAGTATCATTATCACTTCCTAATTGCTCTCCAATAATAGCTGCAATAGTAAAATCTGTAACTATATTATTTCCATAAGGTGTGACTTTTAAAATATCAAATCCAGAATTTGTTTTGGATAATTCTTTTAAATCATATGGAAATGTTGCAGTTTCTTTTCCTTTAAAACCTCCTTCAAAATTATTTAAATCATCACCACTTTCCATGTAGGTTAGAATATCATATAAAGTATTCCATTCTTTAAGATAAGATTCAACTTTTTTAGATTTATTAAAATCATTGACCCATTCAGGTAATTCGTTTAAATAATGTGTACTTGTTATAAAATTACCTTCCTCCTTTCCTCTAAACCAATAAGCGGCATTAGCAGAATGACCTGCAGGTAAAATGGCACCGCGATCTTTTAAAGAAATTCCTATTGTTTTTCCTCTCATTTGAGTAAACAGTCTATTTTCGTCTGAAAAAGTTGTGGTTTTCATTCTTTGAGGAGACATACGCTCAAATTCAGAGTTACTTCCTACAGCTAAAACGGAATCATCTTGGGCACAATAAACCATTTTTTTTATTTCTTTATCATACCAATCGTTAGCTATTATACCATGATATTTAGGAGTAGTACCAGTAAAAATTGATGCATGACCTGGTCCGGTTTTAGTTGGTATATAATTAAAATGATTATTCTTGCAATTAAAGCCTTCGTTAATCATTCGTTTAAAACCACCTTCACTGTACTTATTGTAAAAACGGGTTAAATAATCGTAACGCATTTGATCAACCACTATACCAACCACTAATTTTGGTTTTGACTTTAAGTTTTCATTTTGAGCTTCCGCTGAAAAACTAATAGTAAGTATAAATAAAGTAACAAGTATTTTTTTCATAACTGTAATAATATTATCTTCAAAAATACTGATTTTAATACATCATAATTTAAAATTAAAGTTAAATACCTGTAACTTTTTTTTACTTTAGCAAATACAAATTTGTTTATGAATTACCTGCACAATATAGGAGCCTATTTTTTAATGATTGCTGAAATGTTTCGTAAACCAACAAAATGGTCTGTGATGAAACAACTTATTTTAAAAGATATTGACGATTTAATAATTGGCTCTCTAGGTATTGTCGCCTTTATTGCCTTCTTTGTTGGTGGCGTTGTTACTATTCAAACAGCATTAAATATTAATAACCCTTTAATCCCTAAATACTTGGTTGGCTTTGCAACAAGACAATCTATTGTTTTAGAATTTGCTCCTACTTTCATATCTATTATCATGGCTGGAAAAGTAGGATCATTCATCACATCTAGCATAGGTACTATGCGAGTTACAGAACAAATAGATGCCTTAGAAGTTATGGGAATTAACTCTTTAAACTATTTAGTTTTTCCAAAATTTATTTCACTTTTACTATATCCATTTGTAATATCAATAGCTATGTTTTTAGGTATTTTAGGAGGTATGGCTGCCTGTGTTTATGGTGGATTTAGTTCTCTTGATGATTATATATTAGGTATTCAAACCGATTTTATACCTTTTCATATTACTTATGCGTTTATAAAGACCTTTGTTTTTGCATTTGTTTTAGCAACAATTCCCTCATTTCATGGCTATTACATGAAAGGTGGCGCTTTAGAAGTTGGTAAAGCCAGTACTACATCATTCGTTTGGACGAGTGTAGTAATTATTCTTTTAAATTATTTACTAACCCAAATGCTTTTAAGTTAATAATGATAGAAGTTAAAAATTTACATAAGTCATTTGGTGATGCACATATCTTAAAAGGTATTTCAACTTCGTTTGAAAAAGGAAAAACCAATCTTATTATCGGGCAAAGTGGTTCTGGTAAAACCGTATTTTTAAAATGCCTTTTAGGTCTATTTGACTATGAAGAAGGCTCTATTTCTTATGACGGAAAAATATTTGCTCAGTTGACAGAAGATGAAAAACGTAATATCCGCGCAAAAATAGGTATGGTATTTCAAGGCAGTGCCTTGTTTGACTCTATGACTATCGCTGAAAATGTGATGTTTCCTCTTCGTATGTTTACCAAACAAAGTAAAAGTGAAATGCAAGATCGGGTAGACTTTGTTTTGAAACGTGTAAATCTTGATGATGCGCATAAAAAGATGCCCAGTGAAGCTTCTGGAGGTATGCAAAAACGGGTTGCCATTGCACGAGCAATTGTAAACAACCCCATGTATTTATTTTGTGACGAACCTAATTCGGGATTAGATCCAAAAACTGCTATTGTTATTGATAATCTTATAAAAGAAATCACTGAAGAGTATCAAATTACCACAGTAATTAATTCTCATGACATGAATTCAGTTATGGAAATAGGAGAGAAAATTGTATTTCTTAAAGATGGATTAAAAGCTTGGGAAGGCTCAAAAGAAACCATTTTTAAAACAGATAACGAAGTGGTTACAGATTTTGTTTACTCCTCAAACTTATTTAAAAAAGTTAGAAAAATGTATATTTAAGAAAACATTTAATTAGTTACGTTTAATAATAACATTTTTAACTTGTAATTCTTGTTTTAACCACTCGCTAAGTTTATCTTCTGTAACCTTAAGTATACTGTCCTTAATTCCTGGGCTCCATTTTACAGAAGCAACATTTAGTGTGTCAACTTTTATAAAATCTTTAGACTCCAAGGTATTAGAAAAACTAAAATACTGCAACTCATTAAATCTTACTTTTGCATCTCTAGACAAGGTTGAAAAAGCAATACCACCTAATTTCTGATTATTCTGTTCTAATGTCTGATTTAATAATACTATTTCGGATTTTAAATCTTCAATTTCCTTTTGTAGACCAGAAATAATATTCTTACTAGATTTCAATTCTTCTCTAGCATCTTGGTATGCGTTAGATATTAACTCATAACTTTTTGTATCACTCCCTTTTATTTTCAGAGTAACATCTCTTAAATCAGGATAAAGTGGATTGTTTTTTAGTTCGTTAAGCAAGTCTTGTTTAGTCGCATCAGAAACCTCGTTAAAGAAATTAAGTTCAATCGTTTTTCCTTCGAAATCACTATCAAAATTCATTAACTGTAAAGCATCATTAGATTTTACTTCAAATTCTAAAAACTTATTTAACTCTACTTTAAATTTTGTTTGATTATAAACATTCCAAAAAGTAAAACTTGCAGGAATCATAACAACAATAGCAATTAAGGTAGCAAATCTAGAAATTAAACGTCTGCGTTTTGAATTTGCATATTTAAGCATTGGAAAACGTAATATTTTAAGCACCAAAAATGTAGAAAGTGCTATAAAAATAGTGTTTATTGTAAATAGATAAGTAGCACCAAAAAAGAACTTCATATTCCCAACAGCTAATCCATATCCTGCTGTACATAATGGAGGCATTAAAGCTGTTGCTATAGCTACACCAAAAATAACGGATGCTATAGTACCTTTTTTTGTTTTAGCAACAATAAGAGCTAAACCACCAAATATGGCCACAAAAACGTCTAAAATATTAGGTTGAGTTCTTGCTTCTAATTCTGGTGTCAATTCGGTTAAAGGTGATAATTTAAAATACAAAAATGCAGTTATGATACTTAATGAAACCATAACCAACAAATTAATTAAAGACCTTTTTAGTGTATCAATATCATTAATTGCTAATGACATACCAACACCTAAAATAGGCCCCATAAGTGGAGAAATTAACATGGCACCAATTACTACCGCTGTAGAACTTACATTTAAACCAATGGAAGCCACAAAAATGGCAAAAATCAATATCCAGGCAGTTGCCCCTTTTAAATTAATATCGTTTTTTATAGCTTGAATAGTAGCATCACGATCGGTATCATCACGAAAATCAAGTAATTCACTAATAAAAGTCTTTATACTTTTAAATAATCCTTGAGCATCTTTTTTTACAGCCTCTTTAGATTCATCAACAGATTGTTGACTTTTAACCTTTTCTTCTTCAGAAAAGTTAAATTTACTTTCTACACTCATAATTAACCATATTGTACTCCAAACTTATTTTTTACATTTTGAAGTGTTTTCTTGATGTCCTGTTCTTTTGCTTTAGGAAAGATAAGCAAAACTTCGTCTTTATCAACTATAATGTAATCCTTCAAACCATCAACTACAACAATTTTATTGTTTTTGGTTCGTATCATATTACCAGAAGCATCTTCGGTTAACGTTCTGGAATTAACAACTGCATTTCCGTCTTCATCTTTATCTAACTTATCATATAAACTTCCCCATGTGCCAAGATCATTCCAATCAAACTCAGCAGAAATAACATATACATTATCAGATTTTTCCATAATAGCATAATCCACCGAAATATTTTCTGCTTTCGGGTAATTTTCTTTTATAAAATCACTTTCATTTTCTGTATTATAAGCTAAAATTCCGGATTCAAAAAGTTCGTATAACTTAGGTTGACTATTCTTAAAAGTATTAATTACTGTTTTAGCACTCCACATAAAAATACCCGCGTTCCATAAAAAATTACCTTGTGCAATAAATTGTTTGGCCGTTTCGTAATCTGGTTTTTCTCTAAATTGATTTACTGATTTTATCGCTTGGGAGGAAGCGTTATCAAATTCAATATAACCATAACCTGTATTTGGGAATGTTGGTTGAATACCTAAAGTCATTAACGCATCATTACTCTCGCAAAAATCAAAAGCTTGTTTTACGTTTTTTGAAAAAGTTGCTTCATCTTCTATCCAATGATCACTTGGCGCCACAATCATTACAGCATCTGGATTTTCTTTTTGGATTTTTAAGGATGCATACAAAATACAAGGGGCTGTATTTCTCATGGCAGGTTCTAAAACTACTTGCTTTTGTGTTACTTCTGGCAATTGCTCTAAAACCAAATTATTGTAACGCTCATTAGTTAGTATATAGATGTTTTCTTTTGGAATTAAATGTGCTAAACGATGAAACGTTTTTTGGATTAACGTATCACCAGTTCCCAACATATCATGAAACTGCTTAGGAAAATCTTCTGTACTTACTGGCCAAAACCTAGACCCAACGCCTCCTGCCATTAAAATGGCATAATAATTCTTGTTCATATTATTATTTTAATATTTCTACTTCTGCATTTGGATTAAATAAATATAACCTTCCTGTTTTTAACTCCACACATTCAAAACGTTTTACGCGCTTTTCTCCCATTCTAAAAACCTTACCATTATACAATTTAAAATCACTCCCTAAAGGTACTTGAAAAATAAATGTTCTGCCATTTGATTCGTCAAATTGCTTTAAAGCTAAGGCTAATTGCACATCTGAATCACTAGAAGCTTTAGGGTTTTTAAAATGTTTAGCCAATAGAGGCAGTATATCATTTGGAAAGGTTTGTGGATTTATAAATGGAAGCATTAAATGTTGAAATGTATGTTTCCACTCTAAACCATGTGGTTTAATAAATTTACCAAAGGTTTTATAGGCTTCAAAATGAGCTATTTCGTGAATAAGAGTGATTAAAAACCGATACTTATTTAAGTTTGAATTGATGGTTATTTGATGCTTACCATTAGGTAATCGCATATAATCTCCATGTCGTGTTTTACGTTCATTCTTTATTTTAACTAATAAATTATCGTGTTCTAAAAGTTTTAGAACTTTAATAATTGTGTTTTCAGGTAGGTAATTTACAAGTTGATTTTGCATGAGGTAAATTAAGGCGTAGAACTAGAAACCTGCAACAATTTACCATTGTAATATGTATTCCCATTTAAAGAAAAATCAAAAATATATTTTGCCATTTCTAGAGCCGTTGTTGGTGCTTTATATCCTGGAAATGCTTCTTCAAGCATTTCTGTTTGCACAGCGCCTAAAGCCAATACATTAAATGAAATGCCAGATTCTTTATATTCTTCGGCTAACAATTCAGTTAATGTAATTACAGCCGCTTTACTTGAACTATATGCTGCTAATCCAGGAAACTTCATACTGCCTTGTACGCCACCCATTGAGCTGATGGTTACAACATGACTTTTGCTTTTCATAAATGGCAATGCAACCCTTGTTAACTCCGAAACCCCAAATACATTGGTTTTATATACAGATTCAAAATCTTGAATAGTTGTATCAGAAAACGGTTTATTAAGTAAAGCACCTGCATTATTTATTAAAATATCAACTTGTTTCCAATTAGTTTTAATAAAATCTTCAACTTTTCTGTAAGCATGAGTATCACCTAAATCAAAGGAAAAAGAATACACATTATTTAATTTCAAATTATGAATTGGTTTTTCATTCCGAGAAAGCGCCAAAACTTGATGTCCATCTTTTGAAAATAATTTAACTAACTCAAAACCAATACCACGGCTTGTTCCTGTAATAATAATATTTTTACTCATTATTCATTTTTATTTCCTTTGTTGGTGTATTACACATGGTTTCTATCGCAGGAATCATTTTATTAATTAAATTTGCCATATGCTCATAATCAAGTTTATCAGCTTCATCATCAACATGATGGTAATAATCATAATTTGTTAAATCGCAACTTGAAATAGTTTGACTAGGCGCATTGAAAAACTCATAAAAAACATAATTATCTGAACGTCTAAACAAATTGTATTTCTTAGACACTTCAGAATAACCTGTTAGTTTAAAATTTGCGTATTCATTAATTTTATCAGATAAGTTTGACAATTCATAACCTGTAACAAAAGCAATATAATCTCTATTTACAAAAGGTACACCAATCATTTCAAAATTTAGCATGGTGTATAAATCTATATCTTTATTTTTGAGTTGTTTTGCTAAATTTTCAGATCCTTTTAAACCCATTTCTTCTGCTGTAAACAAAGCCACCAAAATACTGCGTTTATTACTTTTTGTAGCCGCAAAATAATTAGCTATTTCTAAAACAGCACTTGTACCAGCTGCATTATCATTTGCACCATTTGCTACAACATCGTCTTCAACTTGTTTTACGGTTCCTATGTGATCGTAATGAGCTCCGATTATAATAATCTCGTTTTTTAACTTTTCATCATAACCTTCAATAAACCCAACTATATTATATGCACTCAAACCTTTCAAATCAAAACTATCTCTGTAGGTTTCAAAATATGGCTTAATATTGTTTTCTTTAAAACTGTTTTCAATAAAAAGTGCTGCTTTTTCTATTCCTGAGGTACCCGTATTTCTGCCTTCCAATTCATCTGAAGCTAGATAAGAAACTGTTGCTTTTAAAACATCACTACTTACATCATAATTTTTTGATGTTTTTAAAGATGATGTAAAAATAATATCATTTTTTGAAGGTTTTGGTATTTGATTTAAACTGGGGTTTTCATTATTAATTATCACTGTTGAATTTTTACAGCCTAAAAAAAGGAATAACACAATAACTAAATATATATTTTTCATAGTATAAATTAAAGTTTTAAAGATAAAAAACTAATGGCTAGTTAAAAATTAAAAGTCATTTAGTTGTCATTATGTTAATTAATTTCCTTTTTTTAGTAAAATTGAAACAATTTATCCTCAATTCTATCACTGCATTTAATTTAGATTAAGCCTACATTAATCTTTACTTTCCAAAACAAAAAAGATGTATTTTAAATGCGTTATTAATTTACTAATAGTGTTTTTAGCAATCTATAGTAATGAACAATCACAGTATAAACTATCGGCTTTAATTTCGGATGTTAATAATGAAGGTATCGCTTATGTTAATGTGTTATTAATCAAAGCAGGTGACTCTACACTTGTAAAAGGAACTATCTCATCATAAATTGGATTATATTCTTATGAAAATGTACCCGTTGGTAATTATAGAGTAATGTGTAGCTATGTTGGGTACCAAATCGCTTATTCTACCCCTTTTTATTTAGATAAAGATTATACTGTTGTAACTTTAATTTTAATTGAAGGTGAAAATTTAGATGAGGTATATATTGAAGCAAAAAATCCATTATACGAGCAAAAAGTAGATAGAATGGTAATAAATATAGAAAACAGTATTGCTTCTTCAGGTGGAACAGCATTAGAGGTTTTAGAACGCTCACCAGGCATCAATGTAAACAGGCAAAGCAATAGTATTTCAATTGCTGGAAAAGAAGGCGTTATGGTTATGGTTAATGATAAAATAAGTTATATACCTGCATCATCTTTAGTACAAATGCTTCAAGGTATGAGTGCTGATAATATTTCATCTATCGAATTAATCACTTCGCCTCCAGCCAATTTTGATGCTGAAGGTATTGCGGGTTACATTAATATTATTTTAAAAAAGCGAACGGATTTAGGACTAAATGGTTCTTATTCATTTTCAAGAGGTTACGGAAGAGGTGTTACTAATAATGATAATCTTAATTTTAATTATAGAAAAAACAATATAAATATTTTTGGCAGTTATGGGTTTTCTCTTGATTAGAGAGCGCAAATAATGAAAACAAGTAGAGCTTATGAAGAAAATGGAAATTTATTAACCACAAAAACTGTTACTAACAGAGATCCAACTCAACGTAACCATAATATCAGATTTGGTGTAGATGTTAATACTTCTGACAAAACCATTATGGGTATTTTAATAAGTACTTTTGATAATAGCTGGACTATGGATGCCATAAATAATAGCTTTGATTCAGAAAATGGCATTCAAACTTCATTTGTAATATTGGATAATAAAGAAATTAATCGACTAAAGCATATAGGAGCTAATTATAACGTTAGACATAATTTTTCTGAAAATAAATTCATCAGCTTTGATATTGATTATCTAAATTATAATTTTAATAACCCTGCTTATTATCGAAATTCTTTTTTTGATAGAAACAACAACTTTACTAATCTAGAACTTTTAAGAAGTGGAAAAGAGACGCCAATAGAAACTTGGGTAAGCAAATTAGATTATAGTAATCGCGTTAATGATAAAGTTAAATTTGAAATGGGAATAAAAGGCACAAAATCTAATTTTGAAAACGATGTTAGTGTTGAAAATTTTATAAATAACCAATGGATAACAGACCCCTCTTTAACAAATAAAAGTGTATTAGATGAAAAAATTTATGCCACATATGGTGCTTTAGAATATAATATTAATGATAAAACAATTGTGAAAGCTGGTATGAGATATGAGCATAACAAATCAAAATTAGACTCGGATACACAGGGTAATTTAGTAGATAGAGATTATGGTATATTTTTTCCTAGTGTTTATTTGAGTAAAAAGATAAATGACACGCTAAGCATGAATTTATCTTATTCTAAACGGATAACAAGACCAACATTTAACGATTTAGCACCTTTTGTTATCTTTTTCGACCCTAATACCTTTCTATCAGGAAAATGCTTCTTTACAACCTGCAATATCAAACGCTTTCAAATTTAATGTTAATTATAAATCTTACTTTATATCTTTTCAATATACCATTGCAGATTCATCCATAGCTGGGTATCAAGAACGAATTGATGCAACTACAGGCAGATTAATTTTTGAAGCCGCTAATTTAGATTACACAAAAACTTTTGGAATGACACTTGGTTTACCTCTAAAAATAACTAACTGGTGGCGTACACAAAATAATTTAAACTTTTTTAAACAAGAGGCAAGAACTTTTTATAATGATGAACCCATAGAGTTAAGCCTTGGAAATTTTTCAGCTAATAGTAAGCACTCATTTAAAATATCAGATAGATTTTCTGGAGAATTATCTGGTTTTTATAATGGCCCAAGTTTTTTTGGATCAGCAAAATATGATGAAGTAATAGGTTTAAATTTAGGCTTTCAAAAGAATTTTAGTGACAAATGGGGAACTTTAAATTTCTCAATAAATGATATTTTTGACTCTATTGAGTTTAACTGAGGAACCGATTTACCAGAACAAAATATAAAAAAAAGAAATACATTTGATTTTTCTAACAGAACATATACTATCACCTAATCCCGAAACTTTGGAAACAGTAAATTAAAATCTGCTACAAATCGTGAAACTGGTTCTGAAGAAGAACGCCAAAGAATAAACTAAAAAAACCTGATTCAAATTAATGAAACAGGTTTTTTTATGTAATACCTACTGTATTTAGAGAAGTGATTAATCACACCAACATAGTAACCGGATTTTCAATATATCCTTTTAATGTTTGAAGGAATTGCGCTCCGGTTGCTCCATCAACCGTTCTGTGGTCACAAGCCAAAGATAATTTCATAGTATTTCCAACTACAATTTGTCCGTTTTTAACGACTGGTTTTTCAACAATGTTCCCCACCGATAGAATCGCCGAATTTGGTTGGTTAATAATAGACGTAAAGGTATCTATACCAAACATACCCAAGTTGGAAACTGTAAACGTACTACCTTCCATTTCTGCAGGCGTTAATTTTTTATTTCTAGCTTTTCCAGCTAGGTCTTTAACGGCTGCCCCAATTTGTGGCAAATTTTGCTCATTAGCAAATTTAACAACTGGCACCACTAAGCCATCTGGGACAGCTACCGCCACACCAATATGAACGTGGTTATTTAAACGCATTTTATCTGCAAACCACTGAGAATTTACTTGCGGATGTTGCTTTAAAGCCAATGCACAAGCTTTAACAATCATATCATTATAAGATATTTTTGTGTCTGGAATGGTATTAAATTGTGTACGAAATGCAATTGCATTTTCCATATCAAACTCTACACTTAAATAATAATGTGGTGCTGTAAACTTTGAGTTAGTTAAAGCTTTGGCTATGGCTTTACGCATTTGCGAGTTTGGAACATCCTCAAAATCTTCCTGTCCAGCAGGTACAAATTTACCAACTGAAGTACCAGACGTTGCAGGTGTATAATTTTCTATATCTCTTTTAACTATACGTCCGTGTTCACCAGAACCCTTAACATTAGTTATATTAATACCTTTTTCTTCTGCTAATTTTTTAGCTAAAGGTGAGACAAATATGCGACCATTAGCATTAACCGGAGTTGGTTTTGGTGTAATTGTTTTTGTTTCAGCTGCAACTACAGGTTCAGTTTTTTGAGCTTCTATTTTAGTCTCAGTTTTCGGAGCAGCTTCTTCATTTTTTGGAGATACCGAAGCTTTAAAATTATTGGCTACACCAGAAATATCTGTTCCTGCTGGACCAATAATAGCTAATAATGCATCTACTTTTGCCGATTCACCTTCTTTTAAACCAATTTCTAATAATGTACCTGACTGGAATGATTCAAATTCCATAGTAGCCTTATCAGTTTCTATTTCTGCCAAAATATCACCTTCCTCAACTTTATCACCTACTTTCTTTAACCATGTTGCCACAGTTCCTTCTTCCATGGTATCACTCAAACGAGGCATAGTTACCACTATAACGCCTTTTGGTAATTCTTGAGCTGGTGAATCTGCAAAATTAACATCTGAAACATCTTTAGTTTCATCAGCTACTTTAATAACATCAGATTTAGCTAAATTAGTATTTCCATTTAAGAAACCTGAAATATCTTCACCTGAATTACCAATTATTGCTAATAACTCATCAACTTTAGTGGTTTCTCCTTCTTGAACACCAATATAAAGTAGTGTTCCTTCGTTGAAAGATTCAAACTCCATAGTTGCTTTGTCAGTTTCTATTTCTGCTAAAATATCACCTTCTTCAACCTTATCTCCTACTTTTTTTAACCAAGCCGCTACGGTTCCTTCTTCCATGGTATCGCTCAAACGCGGCATATTTACTACTATAGCCATAGTTTATAATTTATGTTGAATAAATGGATAATCTTCTTGCTCGTATACGACATCGTACATTACATTCTTATCAGGGAATGGTGATTCTTCTGCAAATTTTTCACACTCAGACACTAAGTCTTTCACACGTTTATCAATAATAGAAATTTCTTTCTCAGTTGCGTATTTGTTTTCAAGTAAGATATCCTTCACTTGAGTGATAGGATCGATTTTTTGATACTCAGCTACTTCATCTTTTGTTCTATAATGTTGCGCATCACTCATAGAATGCCCTCTATAACGATACGTTTTTAATTCTAAAAATGTTGGCCCATCACCTCTTCTAGCTCTTTGAATCGCTTCATCAAAAGCTTCAGCAGCCTTTACTGGATTCATACCATCTACTGGTCCACAGGGCATTTCGTAACCTAAACCAAGTTTCCAAATATCTGTATGGTTAGCTGTTCTTTCAACCGAAGTTCCCATTGCATAACCGTTATTTTCACAAACAAAAACAACAGGAAGTTTCCAAAGCATTGCTAAGTTGAAAGATTCATGTAAAGAACCTTGTCTTGCCGCACCATCGCCAAAACAACATAAAGTTACCGCATCACTCCCGTGATATTTATCTCCAAAAGCAATACCTGCACCTAAAGGAATTTGACCTCCTACTATACCGTGCCCACCGTAAAAACGATGTTCTTTAGAAAAAATATGCATAGAACCACCAAGACCTTGAGAGGTGCCAGTAGCCTTACCATATAATTCTGCCATTACCCTTCTAGGATCCACACCCATACCAATTGGCTGTACGTGATTACGATAAGCAGTTATCATTTTATCCTTAGTTAAATCCATGGCATGTAAAGCACCTGCTAATACAGCTTCCTGACCATTATATAAGTGAAGAAATCCTCTTACTTTTTGTTGGATATAAACTGCAGCTAGTTTATCTTCAAACTTTCTCCAGAATAACATGTCTTCATACCATTTAAGGTAAACCTCTTTTGTGATTTTTTGCATTATTAACGTTAATTTGGTAAACGAATCACAAAAGTAACACTTTACTCATTAATGAAAAAACTGAAAATAGTAAATTTTTGTGTGAATTTGCTATAAAATAGATTTATCAAAAATTAATGGAAGTAAATTGGCTAATGATTTAGATTTGGCAACTTTACCTATTTCACCCATAAAATAAATTTCGATAGGTGTTTCTTGCTTTATTTCATACTCTGCAATAGCCTGTCGGCATGCACCACAAGGAGGAATTGGCTTTTTTGTTTGATTATTTTTTGAACCTGCAGAAATTGCCATTCTAACTATTTTAGCATTGGGATATTGAGAACCTGCATAATAAATTGCCGTACGTTCTGCACATAACCCAGAAGGATAAGATGCATTCTCTTGATTATTACCTGTTATAATTTCACCATTATCTAAAAGCAATGCTGCTCCCACATTAAATTTTGAATATGGCGCATAGGCATTATTTCTAGCTTCAACAGCTTTTTGCATCAATTTAAAAGCATTTTGAGGAAGCTCATGGACATTATCAAAAACAAATAATGAGCATTCTATTTTTATTTCCTTCATAATCAAATGTATTTAATAAATTTAACAAACAAAAAAACTATTGCTGTTAGCAATAGTTTTTTAATATATTTTTAATAAAATATTTACTAATATTCGTTGTATTCACCTGCTCCAATATTGAAAGTAAGTGAAAAACGCAACGTGTTTTCTAAAGGACTTTGAATTTTAGATGCTGAAAACAAATATGATAAATCAATATTTACAACATTAGCTTTAAAACCTGCACCAAGCGCTAAAAATTTTCTTGCACCTTTTTCTTCACTTTCATTGAAATAACCTGCTCTAAAGGCAAATGAGTCTTGATACATATATTCTGCTCCTAAAGACCATGTAAACTCTTTTAATTCTTCACTAAAACCACCAGGAGCATCACCAAATGATTGGAACATACCAGATAAAAAACTCACATCCGGATCTCTTCCTTCAACAATAATAGTTGGTTCACTACCATCATTAGCTTGAGTACCATTAGAATCTGCATCAACAAAACCATAAACAGGAGGTGTTGGAACTAAAAGCTTAGCTACTTCAGCTGTCACAGATACTTTGTTATAATCGTCAAAAATAAAGTCAAAACCTGCTCCAAGACGCAAATTGGTAGGTTGAAAATTTTCTTCACCACCTTCATCATATTTAAACTTAGGTCCTATATTCTGAATAGCAAAGCCTGCTCTCCAACGTCCATTAAAATCAGAATAAGCTTCTTCTTCACTTTGATAATAACCAGAAACATCTACCCCAAAAGTACTTGCAGCAGTAATATCACCTCCTAAACCTGGTAATCTTAAATCTGAAGATAAATAACGCATAGCTACCGACATAGCAAATTGATCTGATAATCTTAATGCATATGATGCATCAATTGCAAACTCATTTGGTCTTTGTATCAATGCTTCCGAAAATTCATCTGCAACAAATTCAATATCGCCTAATGAAAAATATTTTAAGCTAACTGCAAAAGCGCTTCGCTCATCTAAACGGTTAAAATAAGTAACATTACCTAAAAAAATATCATTAACTAGTTTGCTTAGATAAGGTGTGTAACTTACACCTATTCCTGATTTAGTTTCTGAAAATGCATATTTTGATGAATTCCATTGTTGTGAAAAAGCATCAACTGAAGTTGCAACTCCCATATCTCCCAAAGCGGCAGCTCTGGCATCTGGTGCAATTAATAAAAAAGGAACTCCAGTAGTAATTACTCTTCTTTCTTGATTTGGGAAAATTATGGTTTCTTGTGCATTAACTTTAAAAACAAAAGCAAATACTATTAATATCAATATGTTATTCTTCATAAATTGAATTTTAGTTAGCAAATATAAATTTTTATTAGAGTATTACAAGTTTCTCAATTTTTTCTACTTTTTTATTTAATAGGTTAGACCGTACTGTAAGTTTATAAATATAAACACCTTTTCCTATTTTATCTCCAAAATCATCTCTACCATCCCAAATTAAATCTCTAGATAGCGAAGTTGGATTATTTATACCTCCTGTTGTTTGCCCATTAATGGTTTTAACCAATTTACCTGACACAGTAAATATTTGTATAGAAACGTCTAAAGGTTCTGAACTATTGTGATTAAACCAAAATTCTGTGTAATTTACAAACGGATTTGGGTAATTAAGCACGTTATTTATTACTAACTGTTCATCTTTATCGAAAACAATGAATTGAATTTCTGATATGGATGAATTATTATAAACGTCCCAAGCTTTAAGTGTTAAGGTATGAAGCCCTGGCTCTAAATCTCTAAATGGAAAACTTACGGTTCCTTTTGTATAATCGTCTACTTCAGCTTGATAATAATCATTTAAAATTATTGGATTAGTTTCATCACCGTCGAGTATTGCCACAATATCGTGTCCAACTCCACTTGCCGTATTGATACCATTTATATCTTCTAACTTAGCTAATAGTGTAGGTTGTTCGTTGGTAATACCGCCTGATACAAAATTTTCATCGTTCATGTATAACGTTATAATTGGCCCAATGTTATCTTCTTCTGCATTTTCATTTATTCCACCAACTCTAATTGTATCTACATTAGCTCCAGCTTGATCTTCATTCTGAGCTTCATTTTTAGCATAAAAACTAACTTTACCAAAACCTACTGGAATTCCTACATCTTTAGGAACTACAAACTCAAACTCAAACTGCCCATTATTTACAGAAGCTTGACCTCTGAACAATATCTCTCCAAGTGTTGTGAAATTTAATTTTACTAATTGCCCATTTAATCTAGTACCATCATTAGCTAAAGTTTCTCTATTTATAAACTTATCATAGATAGTTGCAGATAATATTCCTTTATAATTTGATAATATATTACCAGAAAGATCTGTAACTTCTCCTGCAAACTTAACTCGACTTAAAGCCTTTAAAGTATCTGTTGATTGAGCTAAAGGAACATCATTTATTTTTGTTAATCGAATATTTGGTTTTGGAAACGCTAATTTCATAGCTGGATCTCCTATAAAAAACATCAAACGCTTTTGACTTGAGCCTGCTACTGCTGGGTCACTTTTTGCTAAACGCAATGCCTCTGCCATAGAAGGATATTCGAAATCTCCAAATGTATCATTGTCGCTATATGAGAATAGATATTGCCCCAATATATTATTAAATGAAACGGCTAAACTTACAAAAATTTGTCGGGTTGTAGTTATTAAACCTATGGCTCCGGCATTTTTGTTCCAATAAGTGAATTCACCAGCGGTTTCCCTAAATGGATTATCAAATCTTGTGAACTCACAGGTTACAGTTACAAAACAATTTAATTTACCAACATTTCGAAACCCTTCAATATCTGGTTTTAATAGTATACGTTCTTCAGCTAATCCATCTTCGCCACCATGACCAAAGTAATTCACAACCAATGCGCCATTATCTATGGCATTTACTAGCTCGGTAGTTACTGCAGGATATCGTTCTCCTCCAGCTGAAGATTCTTGTTGAAAAGCATCTGAATGGATTTTAACAACATTGATAAATGGCTTTTCTTGTGTAACTAAATTACCAACATTATCTGTGGTTTCTTGTAATAAACCTTCCCAATCTTTATCTACGTCATCAGAAACAACAACAAAATTATTACGCCAACTACCAAAAGACTCTTTTGCGTAATACGATTCTATTTTATCTATCATTTCTTTGGCACGTTGAGGCGTTTCAGCTAAGATTCTTCCTATAGCTAAATCTAGTCGATTACTTGTTGACATATTGCCTTCATTATCATCCATCATCCCATAAAAATCATCAGACACAAATGATGTTGTTAAATTAAAACTTCCGTATGCATGCCAAGAAGGAACTATATTCGTATTGTTCGGTATTCTATCTTTATAATCAAAGGAGGCATCTCCAAATAAACACAAGTATTTAATTCTGTTTTCTGGTGAGCTTGCATTATCGTAAATATATTTTACAAGATTTCTAATTGCCCCAATATCTTGATTACCAGAACTAAACTCATTATAAATCTCATTTAACCCAACAACTTTCACATTTAAGTTATATTGGTTTTTATTAATTTGTGCTAAACGCTCAGCTTGTATTAGAAAATTATCTGGAGCAACTATTAAATAATCGACATCTTGAAATTGCCCTTGATTATTCTGAAAAATAGTTCCTTTAATATTTTGATTATTTACTGTCGTTTTAGAATCAAATTTAGGCTCAAAAAAATCTTGAGATGTTATAGCAATGTAAGTTTTTAAAGTCCCCAAATCAGAAGTGAAACTTAAATTAGAATCACTATCAGTATTTACATAATTTGTAACATTGTATAAATCTGTGACTTCCCAAATTTCAGAAATTTGAGAAGCATTGGATATATTGTATTGCCCTATACCAGACAAAGTCTGTACCTCACTATTTTCAAATTGAAATTGTTTATTATAAAAATTTAAGACTCTCTTTGCTTTTATTGATATGTAATCCAAATATCCAAGTGTACTTGGATTGCCTAAATTATCAAAATTAAGCTCAACAGAAATAGTTGAAGAATTTACATTTACATTACCAATATAATTAGCTCCACTCGCTAAAGTAGGGCTTGATACGCCTGCAAGAGACAAATTAGCAACCGATGCATTATTAACTACAACTTCCATAACACTATTATTAGATGAAGTGGCAGCTACTTTAACGGATAAATTTATTGGTTCGGCTGTAACTAAATCCGGGAATTCAAAATTAAATTTTTTACTAATTTCAATATCAAATCTATCTCCAAACCATCGCCTCCCTAAGGATAATAAATTATATTGATCTACTTCATGATATTTATAATCTTCAAAAGTATTAATATTCAAATCCACATTACCTGTGGGTTGAGAAAATGGCCGAATTCGTTTACCTAGACCAGAACTAACATTTATGTAGTAATATGTTTTATCTGTATAACTATTAATATGAGTCAAACTTTCAGAATTAAAACCTTTTGGACCTCGAGCATAAAATAAAATATAATCGTCATTGTTAAAAACTCCGTCCTCTTCACCAACAAATTTTATGGCATTTTCAGGAATATCAAAAGGGTACTCTACAGCATTTGAAAAAGGGATCATGTCTCCACCATGCCCATATAACTTTATATTGCGAGGGTCAACATTATTTACATTAACACCTAAACGCTGCAAAAAACTTTTAGATAATTTAAAAACTCCTGTTGTATCTAGGTAAAATCTATACCATTCACCAGAGCTTAAAGCAGAATTTGAAATAACTTTTGATGTTTTAAAACCTTTATTACTTGGAGAAACTCTATTTCTGCTATTACCATTCTTATAATCTATCTGAAAAGACAATACCTTTTTTAAGGCACCATTAGCTTCTTTTATTATAGGCGTTAATTGAAAATGACCGTATTGCTTATTTCTTGAAGTAGAATTTTTTAAACTATAACTTAACTTACTAGGAATTGTTTTTAAATCTAAATCTTTTAATTCAGTTTTAGTAATATTCCCATAAACCACATTACTAACAGTAATTGATGATTCGTCAATAGCATTGATTGTTTCCCATTGATCAACAAATAATAAGCCATCTTCAAAATTAAAAGTAAAATACTCTTTATTAAAAGAAGGCGTTTCAAATTTAAAATTACTTCCAGAAATTTTTTCAGAAGCACTCCAAGTTATCGAATATTTTTTTTGTTGACTAAATACTACCGTTGAACAAATCAACAGAAATAATAAAATTTTCTTTTTCATTAGTAAATAAACGTCATTAGCATCCAGTTATTATTAAAAAAACAACAATTTTAAAAACTACAGCAAAAATACAATAATAAATTAGTAAAACAGACGTTAATACAAGACAAAAGAATGGGCAAAAACAGCAAAAACATCGTTGTATGGTTCTAAAAATAGGGTGAAATACACTTTTTTTTGGTTAAAATGCAAAAAATAGCTTGCGTTGTTAGGTTTAATTCTTATATTGCAGCACCAAAAATATTATTAGCTTACTTAAAAGTATGAATATGAGAAAAATAGTAGCAATCAAGATTTTACTAATTACAGCTATCTTAACTACTTCAACAAGTTGTAAAAAATCTTCGAGTTCAAAAAATAGCTCTAGAGCTACAGGATGGAATATTAACTCTCGAGAAGGTGGTTTTCAGTACAATACCGACTTTAAAGAACAAGAAACTTCCCCTGGTTTAGTTTTTATAGAAGGTGGCACTTTTACTAAAGGTCGCGTTCAAGATGATGTTATGCATGATTGGAATAATAGTCCAAACCAACAACACGTTCAATCATTCTATATGGATGAAACTGAGGTAACCAATGCTATGTATATGGAATATTTAGATTGGATTAAACGTGTTTATCCGCCATCTGATGAAAATTTTAGAGCCATTTATAATGGTGCATTGCCAGACACATTAGTTTGGAGAAACCGTTTAGGTTTTAATGAAGTAATGACTGAAAACTATTTACGTCATCCTGGTTATGGAGAATATCCAGTGGTTGGTGTAAGTTGGATACAAGCAGTTGAATTTGCAAATTGGCGCTCAGATAGAGTTAACGAATATAACCTTGAAAAAGCAGGTTATTTAAAGCGTGATGCTAAAATTATTGATGTAAACTCTGAACAAACCTTCAATACAGATACTTACATTAATGCTCCAACCCTTACCTATGGTGGGAATGAAGATGTAATTAACGGAGAAAAACGTAACAAAAAATTTGTAAGAACAGATGCCGATGGGAATGAAACTAATATCTATGCAACACGTGAAACTGGTTTAATTTCTCCAAAATACAGGCTTCCAACTGAAACAGAATGGGAGTATGCGGCATTAGGTTTAAGCGAAATAAGAAGCTTCAATTTATATAGAGGTCGAAAAAAATATCCATGGGATGGCCAATACACTCGTTCAGGAAACCGCAAGACCCGTGGAGACCAAAAAGCCAACTTTAAACAAGGAAAAGGTGATTACGGTGGTATAGCTGGTTGGTCTGATGACGGTGCAGATATTACAAATGCTGTAAAATCTTATGAACCAAATGATTATGGACTATACGATATGGCTGGTAACGTTGCTGAGTGGGTTGCAGATGTATACAGACCAATAGTAGATGATGAATTTAACGATTTTAACTACTACCGTGGAAATGTTTACACTAAAAATGCTTTAAATGAAGATGGTACTGTTAAAGTAGTAACTGCTGACGATATTGTATATGATACTTTATCAAACGGAAAAGTTATAGCCAGAAATTTACCAGGTGAAATATTACAAGTGCCAGTTGATGAAAATGAAACTTATTTAAGAACTAACTTTGATAAAAGTGATGAAATAAACTTCAGAGATGGTGATAAGCGTTCTTCTCGTTACTTTGAAAGCTTTAATGATGAGGAAAACGAAGGTGGAAATAAAAGTGAAACAACTAAAATGTATAACTCACCAAAACATAATATCAGTAGAGATTCTGTTGGAAATATTATTAGAGAATACGACAAGAGAAACAACCGTACTTCTTTAATCAATGATGAAGTAAGAGTTTACAAGGGTGGTTCATGGAAAGATAGAGAGTACTGGTTAGATCCTGCTCAAAGAAGATACTTCCCGCAAGACATGGCTACTGATTATATTGGATTTAGATGTGCTATGTCACGTGTAGGATCAAAAACAAAAGAAAAAACAAAAACAAAAAACTAATTAATTGTTTGAATAAAAATTTAAAAGTCCTAACTAAAGTTAGGACTTTTTTTATACATTTAATTTAAAATATTAAGCCTTGGAAATAGACGTATTACACCAGCTTTTCTTAAAATGCAATACTATTTGTACTGATACGAGAAAAATTAAAAAAAACGCCCTTTTTTTCGCTTTAAAAGGGGATAACTTTAACGGTAATAGTTATGCAGAAAAAGCTTTAGAATTAGGTGCAAAATATGCTGTCATTGATGAATCTGAATATTATACATCATCTCAAACTATTGTAGTTGATAATACTTTAAATACGCTACAGGAATTAGCAACATTTCATAGAAACTATTTAAAAACACCAATAATAGCTCTTACCGGAAGCAATGGAAAAACAACAACTAAAGAATTAATTAATACTATTCTTTCTCAAAAATATATAACCACTGCAACCATTGGGAATCTAAATAACCATATTGGAGTGCCCTTAACTTTATTATCACTTACAGAAGAAACTGAAATAGGTATTATAGAAATGGGCGCCAACCATCAAAAAGAAATTAAATTTTTATGCTCCATTTCACAACCAGATTTTGGATTAATAACCAATTATGGAAAAGCACATTTAGAAGGTTTTGGCGGTGTTGAAGGTGTTATAAAAGGTAAAAGTGAAATGTATGATTTTTTAATCAATCACGATAAAACCATTTTTATAAACGGCAATGATGCCATACAAGTTGATAAAACTAAAAATGCTAATACATTTAGTTTCGGAAATTCAAAAGAAGATATGGTTATTAATTTTATTGAAGCCAATCCTTTTGTAATATGTAATTTTGAAGATGAAATAATACATAGTCAACTTATTGGAGATTATAATTTTACAAATATCGCTTATGCTATTACTATAGGAAGCTATTTTAAAGTTGACACAAAAGCTATTAAAAATGCTATTGAAAATTATATCCCGAAAAATAACCGCTCACAAATAATTAATAAAAATTCCAATAAAATAATCTTAGACGCCTATAATGCAAATCCTTCAAGCATGCAAGCTGCTATATCAAACTTTGAAAAACAAACTGGAAATAAAATAGCTATTTTAGGGGATATGTTTGAATTGGGAAATGATGCTAAAGTAGAGCACCAGTATATTGTTGATTTAGCTATTTCTTCAAATATTGATAAAATTATTTTTGTTGGTGAAAATTTTAATGGTATAGTAATTAATTCTATTAAAAGCAGCAAATATTCTTCTTTTGAAAGCTTTAAAAATAGCTCTGAAATTCTAGAATTAAAAAATACTACAATTCTAATAAAAGGATCCAGAGGTATGGCTTTAGAAAGAATTTTAGATATTATTTAAATTTAAAAAAGTGCCTTTTAATATCCTTTTTAAAAAGTATATTAAAGAGACACTTGATTTTAATAAATTCTCCCTAAGAATTAATTAATAGCTATGGTAAAATTCACGTTTATTTTTTTTTAATACAATACTCAATTTGAGTATTTTTTGGGTTTTGTCATATTTTACAAACTTAATAATGCATTAGATTTTAACATTCCTATTAATTCTCCAGTTGAAGAGATGTTAAGTTTTTTTAAAATATTTCTTCTGTGGGTATCTACTGTATTATTACTGATGTTTAGTTTTTTAGCTATTGATTTACTTGAATTATTTAAAAATAGTAATCTAATAATATCTCGTTCTCTATTACTAATACTATCGGTTAATAATTTTTGAGAAAAATTACTAAAATACTTAGTTTCATAAACATTGTTTTTATTCAATATTTTAGCGGTTGCAGTAACCGGTATGTTTATTTTTGAATGTAAAACTGTATAATGTGCCAATCCTATGATAGGTTTATCATCAACATCAAACTCTAACGGTGTTGTGTTTTGAATCACATTCAAATAAACTCCATTTGAATTTTTTATTCGATAATTCCAAGTATAACTCATTTTGTGCCTTTCAGTAATATCAATATTATTCAAAGTGAAAATCATTAATTGATTTAAAGCCTCAAGCCAAGGCTCAACATCATCAGGGTGCATTTTACTCCAAAAATATCGCATACCTTTAACCTTTAAATCATTTCTATCCAAGCCTAAACAAGCTGTTAAATTTTTGCTGAGGTATTCAAATGTTAAATTTTGAGTATTTGTAATGCAAAAAAAAGTAGAACTATAGGGTAAATAAGAATCTAATTCAATGATCTTCTTTATATGTGCTTCTAAGGAAGGTTTATCATAAGATTTAAAAATATCTTTGTAAACATTTTTTATTTCTTCTAGAATCATACAATAGATTTTTTTCTAATATAAAGATAAAAGCTATCCGAATGATTAACAAATGTATAAAAAGTTAAATTTTAAATTACATAATAAAAAAAATCCTAAAGTAAAATACTTTAGGATTTTGTGGACGAGATAGACCTGACTTCAAATCAAATACTCGAGTTTTTTGAAAAATTCAACTT
>NZ_CEWOCJ010000009.1:0-108997 GCF_982512915.1 Flaviramulus sp.
CTACACAAATACTAGCTGTTGTATCTGTTGTTCCTGCTATTTGAATCGCGCCTCCATTTACTGCATTTCTGCTTACTGATATTGGATTTGATAAATCAAAACATCCTGATAAGTCTGACACATTACTCGCAGTTGCTAATCCGATATCGCCTGTATAACGTAAGTACCAAATATCGCAGATGCCTGTTGGTGCGCCTTCTAAATTAAATCCGCCTGCAGGTTGTGTTGCTGGTACGCCTAAAATGTTTCCTGTTGCTTGGTCTGTTATTACCCATGTTGAATTCTCGCCTGATAAAACACCCATGTCTACAAACTCTACAGCTATTAAATCATTTGTTCCTTCACCTACACAAATACTAGCTGTTGTATCTGTTGTTCCTGCTATTTGAATCGCGCCTCCTTCAGCATCACAAGCAGTCCACGATGCTGCAGAACCTCCCATAGTGGTTGTATATGGCGCTCCTCCTGAGACAAAATTTAAGCTACTATCCCAGCGTCCTTACCGCCTGAGCTACTCTAGGTTGCCCCGTAGCGCCCCATTGCACGTAAGCTATTAAGTCAGCAGAATTAGATGACCCAAAATTAGTATTACTAAATAAGCTTAAACCATCCATAGTATCATTCATGGTATATGATAACGTTACGTCTGCACCTGCGGCTAACATTAAGCTACCATTTACAGGAGTAAGAGAGCCTATTTGCACATAAGTTCCTGGTCCTAGACATAATTGATAGTTTGTTAAATCTATCGTGGAAGAACCAGGATTTGATATAGTTAAAACATTTGTAATAGTGTTTACACTAGTAAACGTCACATCTTGAGCACTTACATGAAAGGTTGCCAAAAAAAAGCAACACATCATAAAGCTACATTTCATGATTTTTTTTAAAAGTAATTCTCTTTTCATTTTAAATGATATTTATTAATTTATAATTTAAGTAAAACTAATAAGTCAATACTATCCAAAATGTTAGCTATCTAACATTAACGAAAATAAAAAGTTAAATTTTAAAAAAATATGAGTTTAAACCCATAAATAGAATCCAAAACGAATGTGTATTAATAATAATACTATTTTGAACAACATATGTAATATATATTTATTAACTTTTATTACTTTTACAGAGTTCTTTTTATTAAACTCTAATACTACTTTTAGCACATGGGATTTTTCGACTTCTTAACCGAAGAAATTGCAATAGATTTAGGCACTGCAAATACACTTATTATTCATAACGACAAAGTTGTTGTTGACGCGCCTTCTATAGTAGCCAGAGACCGTATTTCTGGCAAAATAATTGCCGTTGGACAAGAAGCTAGCTTAATGCAAGGTAAAACCCATGAGAACATTAAAACTATTAGACCATTAAAGGATGGAGTTATTGCAGATTTTGATGCTTCTGAGCAAATGATAAGTCTGTTTATTAAAAACATCCCAGCTTTAAAAAAGAAATTTTTCACACCAGCTCTTCGTATGGTAGTCTGTATTCCTTCAGGTATAACTGAGGTTGAAATGCGTGCTGTAAAAGAATCATGTGAGCGCGTTAATGGAAAAGAAGTATACTTGATTCACGAACCTATGGCTGCTGCTATTGGTATTGGTGTAGATATTATGCAACCAAAAGGAAATATGGTGGTTGATATAGGAGGTGGTACAACTGAAATTGCAGTGATTGCCTTGGGGGGTATTGTATGTGACAAATCAGTTAAAATTGCTGGTGATGTATTTACAAACGATATTGTTTACTACATGCGTACGCAACATAACTTATATGTAGGTGAACGTACTGCTGAAAAAATAAAAATTCAAATTGGTGCTGCTACTGAAGATTTAGAATTACCACCAGACGATATGAGTGTTCAAGGACGTGATTTATTAACTGGTAAGCCAAAGCAAGTATCCATTTCATATAGAGAAATTGCTAAAGCTCTTGATAAATCTATTTTGAGAATAGAGGATGCTGTTATGGAAACTCTTGGGCAAACACCTCCCGAATTAGCTGCCGATATTTATAATACAGGTATTTATTTAGCAGGTGGTGGATCTATGTTGCGTGGCTTAGATAAACGTTTATCGCAAAAAACAGATTTACCAGTTTACATAGCCGAAGATCCTTTAAGAGCTGTTGTACGAGGGACAGGAATAACGCTTAAGAATTTACCTAAATACAAAAGTGTATTGATAAAATAGGTCTATAAACCATGCAACAAATTATTAACTTTATAATAAGAAACAAAAACTTTTTGTTATTCTTGTTGTTGTTTGGTATTTCAATATTATTTACAGTTCAATCACATTCTTACCATAAAAGTAAGTTTATTAATTCTGCTAACTTACTTACAGGTGGTGTTTACAATTCGATAAATAACATTAGTGGCTATTTTAACTTAAAATCTCAAAATCAATTATTGGTGGAAGAAAACACAAGACTTCGTTCACTTCTGAGAAATTCGATAATTAAATTAGATTCTACCTTTATTGATAGTTTATCCTTTGATGAGACTTACAAATTTTATAATGCTAATATTATTAAAAATAGTTACTCATTAACAAACAACTTTTTAACTATAAACAAAGGAAAAAACGATAGCATTAAACAAGATTTTGGCGTAATTTCATCAAAAGGTATCATAGGTATTATTGATAAAACAAGTGCTAATTATGGAACTGTTTTATCAATTTTAAATACAACTAGCAGAATTAGTGCCCAATTAAAAAAAACAAATCATTTTGGAACACTAACATGGAATGGCAAATCTCCTCAATTAATTCAACTTATCGATATCCCAAAAGTTGCAAAATTTAAAGTTGGAGATACTATAATAACCTCTGGTCGTTCTTCTATTTTTCCAAAAAAAATAGATATTGGAACTGTTGAAAGTTTCAAATTAGACGATGCTGAAAATTATTATCAAATTGAAGTTAAACTTTTTAACGACATGACTAATATTGAACATGTTTACATTATTGAAAACATTGAAGTTAAAGAAATTACTAATTTAGAAAAATCCCAAAATGAATAGTATTTTTTCAATACATACATGGCGTTTTTTTGCGTTAGTAATTTTGCAAGTTTTAATATTTAATCATATCAATTTTTTGGGATATATAAACCCATATATATACATTTTATTTATTGCTTTATTCCCAGTTAAAAACAATCGAATCATATTAATTTTACTCAGTTTTTTTTTAGGAATTATTATTGATTTCTTTTTAGATACAGGTGGTATTCACGCTGCAGCTTGTGTTTTTATAGGTTATGTTAGACCCGTGGCTTTAAAATTTTCTTTTGGAACAATTTACGAACATCAAACTGTAAAATTCAATAGTGTAGATTTTGGAGCTAAACTCAACTATTTAACGTTCCTAACTATAATGCACCATCTCATGCTATTTTCACTTGAAATTTTTAACTTCTCCAAAATAATTTTAGTACTTCAAAAAACGTTATTCTCAAGTATATTCACTATTTTATTATGTATGACCATAAATATAATCTTTAGTAGAAAAGCTAAATGAGACAATTTTTACTTTTTATTTCTGTAATAGCTGTTGGAATATTATTTATTTCAAGACTTTTCTATTTACAAGTTTACAATGCCAGTTCTCATGATTTATATGAGGATAATGCAATTAGAAAAGTTTATGATTATCCAAAAAGAGGTTTTGTATATGATAGAAATGGTGCGCTTTTAGTAGCAAACCAACCATCATACGACGTTATGATAATTCCTAGAGAAGTAGAACCTTTAGATACTCTAGAATTTTGTTCTTTATTAAAAATAGAAAAGCAACAATTCATAAACACATATAACAAAGCTTATCGTTACTCGCCTAGATTACCATCCGTTTTTGTACCGCATTTATCAAAAGAAGATTATGCAGTTTTACAAGAAAAAATGCGGAAATTTCGTGGGTTTTATATTCAAAAACGTTCGTTAAGACATTATCAGACCACCATAGGAGCTAATGTTTTAGGGGATATAGGAGAAGTTAATAATGCCATTATCAATAAAGACCCTTACTATAAAATGGGAGATTTAGTAGGGAAGCAGGGAGTAGAAGCTTCCTATGAAAATACATTAAGAGGTGTAAAAGGCATTAAATTTATCCAAAAAGACAGATTTAACAGAAATATTGGGCCTTACAAAGATGGTATATTTGATACTATCCCTGAACAGGGGAAAGATATAACCATTACCATTGATGCACAACTTCAAGCATATGGTGAGTTGCTTATGAAAAATAAGCGCGGTGGCATTATAGCTATTGAACCTAGTAGTGGAGAAATTCTAACCATGGTATCGGCGCCTTCTTATAATCCTAATTTATTAGTAGGAAGAGAACGCTCTAAAAATTTCACAAAATTATATAACGATACGATAGCTAGACCTTTATATGACAGAAGTTTGTTGGCACAATACCCACCTGGCTCTCCTTTTAAAGTTATAAATGCACTAGTAGGTTTACAAGAAAATGTAGTTACAACTGAGGATAGATTTTATTGCAGAATGGGTTATTATATAGGCAGTAGAAGATTAACAGGTTGCCACAGTCACGCAAGCCCATTAGCTATGAATGATGGTATCGCACAATCCTGTAATGCCTATTTTGCAAATGTATATAGACGTATTATTGATAAATATGAAGATGCTGGAGATGGTATGAATGTATGGAGCAATCATGTTAAAAGCTTTGGTCTTGGTGACTATTTGGGTTATGACTTAAAAATTGGAAGCAAAGGACGCATCCCTGACGGAGATTTTTACGATAAATGGTATGGAGAAAACCTTTGGGTTTCAACATACAATGTATCTAACGCCATTGGACAAGGCGAAGTAGAAGCCACCCCAATTCAACTAGCTAATATGGTTGCCGCCATTGGTAACAGAGGGTATTATTACACACCTCACATCATAAAATCTATAGAAGGCGAGTCTATTGATGCTAACTATACCACCCCAAAATATACCACTATAAACAAAGAACATTTTGAACCCGTTATACAGGGTATGTTTGATGTTTATAATAAAGGAACTGCCTATTCTTTACAAGTACCAGATATTGAAATTTGTGGAAAAACAGGTACTGCACAAAATTACACTAAAATAAATGGTGTTAAAACAGAATTAACAGACCATTCTATTTTTGTGGCATTCGCCCCTAAGGACAACCCTAAAATAGCCATAGCTGTTTTTGTTGAAAATGGTTATTGGGGAAGCCGTTTTGCTGGAAGAATAGCCAGTTTAATTATTGAAAAATATATAAAAGGCACCATAACCAGAACCGATTTAGAGGAATGGCTTATAAAACATAGTCTTCAAAATGAATATGAAAAACCACTTTCCGATAAACCTTTTGCAATTAATGGCAACTCAACTTTACAACTTGTTGAAGAACAAGAATATTTACAATTAAAAAAAGAGCTTGATAAAATTAATAAACTTGATAATTAATGGTTAGGGAAACTAATAGGCATTTTAAATTCGATTGGATTACAATTGTTTTATTCTTACTATTGGTTGGTTTTGGTTGGTTAAATATTTTATCTGCATCGCACACAGGTACTACAATAAATTATTTCGACTTTTCTCAACCATTTGGGAAACAGCTTATTTTTATTTTTCTAACATTTGGATTAATAATCCTATTATTAGCTATTGATACAAAATTTTACGAACGTTTTTCAAGTATTATTTATATAATTTCAATGTTATCACTTGTTGGACTTTTTATTTTTGGGAAAAATGTAAATGGCGCAACCTCGTGGTATGGTATTGGTAGTTTTACAATACAACCAAGCGAGTTTGCTAAAACGGCCACTTCTTTAGCGGTGGCCAAGTATATAAGCGATTTAAATACAAATATTAAAACACTTAAAGATCAAATTCAAACATTTATCATCATAATAATACCTGCTATTCTAGTGCTTCTTCAAAACGATACAGGTAGCACCATTGTATATGGCGCTTTCTTCTTTGTATTGTATAGAGAAGGGCTTCCGAAATATTACTTAACCATTGGAATATCAGTTATTTTAATATCTATTTTATCTTTAAAATTCGGACAGTTAATTACTTCAATTTTAGCAATAACACTTATAATTACTTATCATTTTTTAAGCAAAAAGAAACTTAGAATCTACCAATCACTTTTAATTGCATTAGCTGCTATAAGTATATCGTTTGGCTTAAAATTCTTTTATCAAAGCATTTTAAAACCCCACCAACAAGAACGAATTAGTCTTTGGCTCAGACTTGAGAAAGACCCAGAAAAATTGGAGAGAATGAAACAGACTTTTGCCTATAATTTAAATGAATCTGAAAAAGCAATTAGCTCTGGAGGTATAACCGGGAAAGGCTTTATGGAAGGAACTAGAACAACAGGCAAGTTTGTGCCTGAGCAACACACAGATTATATTTTTAGTACTGTAGGTGAAGAATGGGGGTTTTTAGGTAGTGCATTAGTGGTAATACTTTTTGTATTGTTATTGCTTCGTATTTTGCATTTAGCAGAGTTACAAAAATCTCAATTTAGTCGCGTTTATGGCTATGGTGTCGCTTCTATAATTTTTATACACTTTTTAGTGAATATTGGAATGGTAATGGGGCTAATTCCAACTATTGGAATACCCTTACCAATGTTTAGTTATGGAGGTTCTGGACTCTGGGCATTTACTATTTTATTATTTATTTTTATTAAATTAGATTCTAATAGAATTAACGAATGGTAAACCTATAATTAGCTCAGAATGAATTCGATCTTATGAAAAATAATCTCTTTCTTTTTTTTACAGCTTTATTAATTACAGGATGCTTTGGAACAAAATCTGTATCTGAAAAATTATTTTCTTCTGAAAACACTAAACTGATAATGAATGCAGATAGTTTAAAACCGATGCGAGTTTTTAAAATAACTAACGTTAATGACTCTTTATTGCTAAGAACAAAAAGCAACTATATAAAACCAGACCGAAATAATCCTGTTTTACGAAATTTTGTAAAACGCCTTTATGCTACTGTTAGAGATAGTGCCTCTATGGGTTTAGGAATAGCAGCACCGCAGGTAGGAATTTTAAAAAATATTATATGGGTACAACGTTTAGATAAAGAAAATTTACCTTTTGAAGTATACCTAAATCCAAAAATTGTAAAGTATTCTGATGAAAAACAAACTAATAAAGAGGGTTGTTTGTCTATTCCTGAAAGAAGAGAAACCTTAAGCAACAGAGCCTTGGCAATCGAGATAGAATATGATACTATGGATGGTAATCATAAAACTGAAACGATTAAAGATTTTACATCAGTTATTTTTCAACATGAAGTTGACCATTTAAATGGTATTTTATATTTAGATCATCTACAAAAAGAATTGAAAGATGCTAAAAACTAATATTAACTTATAAATTAATCAAAAGGCGAAAATTTAAATTTTCGCCCTTTTGATTAACAGAAATACTAATAATTATTTCTAATCCATATCAAACCTAACTCCAATTGATATGTTATTTTGTTTGATAGCTTGGTTATTAAATATTGGTGATAAATCATATTTTACATAAAGAGCTACCTCATCAATTGCCACGTAACCACTTAAACCATATACTAAATTTGATGTATTAAAATCACGTTTTTGTTTATCTTTTATTCGTTCGCCATCTAGTTCGTATTTCAATTTTTGTCGTGTTCCAATATTAAAACCAGCATATCCACCAAGTCCTATTTTAAATTGTTTATTTGTTGAATATCTATAATAAGTATCTTTATCAATTCTTTTAGATGGTCCAAATTCAAAATGAATTGGGAATACTAAGTTAGTAATAGAAAGTTTAGACTTTTTTAGATCCTCAGGAAATTCCTCTAACATAGTTTGATTGCCTTGCTGAACAAAATAATTATTATCAGTAGGTTTTAATCCGTTAATTTGGAAAGAGTAACCATATTTTAAACGTAAAAAATTAGAATTTTTAAATAATCTAGTTTTCCAAGCCCAACCAATTTCAAAAAAACGAGAACCGCCAATTTCATAAGGTGAATCATCAAATTTTTCACCCTCAATAATCGCATTGTTTAAACCAAAAGCTAAGACAAAATCACTAGAAGTACGTAAATCATATTTTTTTGGTTTGTTTTTATTCTTTATTCTAATACCAGCAAACCCATCTTGCTCGTTACCAAAACTAAACCCTATTTCAGAAATTTCTTCATCACTACTAGCGTCATAACCATCATCATTTCTTTCTAATAAAGCAATTTTATTATTAATTATAGCAATCCTATTTTCAATATTTAAAGCTCGTTTTTTAGCTACTTCTTTTTTAAGATTCTCGGCCACTTCTTTAGTAATATATCCATTACTCAGTCGAATATTTATAGCTTCAACTTCCGCTTTTAAAAATTCTCTCTCTTGATTTTCAATTTCTTCCTTTATATATTTTAATCTTGCGATTTTATCATTATTATTTACATTTTGAATGGTGTCTTGTGCATGAATGAATTGTACACTTAAACACAGTAATAGGAGTCCTAAACACTTTGTAATTGTTTGCATAACTGTTCGTATTATACTGAATTTGCTTCAGTATCTGTTAATAATTGATTGTGATTTATTTTACTTTTTTTTAGATTCCAGCTTTGGGGAAAATTTATTAATTGTTACGTTGGGCAACTGCAGTTTTTACCGAATTATAACTAGATTTAATAGCATCAAAAACTTTACTTCTAAAGGATTGATCCAATTCAGCCTCAACGTCTTGAAGCAACACATTAGCATCAACTACTCCTGTAGTTTCGTTAAGTAATCTATTTAATTTAATTTCTTTTTGAGCTTGGTTAAGTAACGCATTAATTTCGTCATCTGTAACGTCATTATTTTGGTTCTTCAAAATAGTAACTTGAGCTACTACTTCTTGAATTTTTTGCTCTTCAAAAGTTAAAGTGTTTTTTAAAAATTTAATTTCTTGGGCTATACCAATCCTATTAGAATCGTTTTCTTTTTTTGGATTAGTAGCTACTTTATAAGCATCATTAATAGTCGATTTAATTAGATTTTCATCTTCATACTTTTCAATAATTTTGATTTTATCAATTGTAAAAGTTAATTCTTCAATAGGTTTTAAATCTTCTGTTGTGATTGTAATTGTAGCTTCATGTTTTTTCACATTTACTTCTGGTATTGTTACAACTTTTATCGGTTCTTCAACAATAGTATGATTATTGAAAAATTGAGATCCTATAAATATAACTCCCACAATACTAGCAGTTAAACCAAGCCACCAATAAGGTTTTTGATGCTTTTTATCTTCTTTATCTAAACGATTGGATAGTTTTTCCCAAGCATTTTCTGATGGCTGTAACCTTCTAATTTCAAGCTTTTCTTTTAACTGATCTTCATATTTAAGTGGTGCCATAGCTTGTTGTTTTATTTAATTCTTTGATTTTTTCTTGTAACATTTTCCTAGCTTTAAATAATTGCGATTTTGAAGTGCCTTCTGTTATTTTTAGCATGTCTGCTATTTCATGATGCTTATAACCTTCAATCGCATACATTACAAATACTATTTTATACCCTTCGGGAAGTTCGTCAATAAATTCTTGTATTTGAGAAACCTCAATATTAGTATCTATATTGTTAGAGTAATCATCATATATCAAAATATCATCTACTGAAAACTCTACTTTTTTTTGTTGCCTTAAAAATGAAATAGATTCTCTTACCATAATTCTTCGAATCCAACCCTCAAAATTACCTTCATTTCTAAAACTAATCAAATTAGAAAACACTTTGAAAAATGCATTGAGCATCACATCTTCTGCATGTTGAAAATCTTTTACATAATATCTACAAACGCTCAACATTTTTGGAGCATGCATTTCAAACAAAACATTTTGTGCCTCTCGATCTTGCTTAATCGCTTTTTTAATAAGCATCGGTTCGTTTTTATGTAATTGAATAACTTTCAACAATGATTTCATTTTGCTTTCTATTTATAAAGACGCAAATTTTAAACAAATGGTTGCCTAAGGGTGTTGATATTTTTAAAAATACTTTTAAATTTTCATGAAAATAAAGATAAACCCTTGAACAAAAAAGATTTAAAGGTTATGGGCAAAAATAAAAAAAATGAAGTTACCTACTCTATTTCTTGATGTTTAGAATAGTTTTGCCACTTTTCAATACAGTTTTGCATATCATTAGGAATAGGAGTATCAAAACGCATAAACTCATTATTTTTAGGATGTTTAAATCCAAGTGTTTTTGCGTGCAATGCTTGACGTGGTAATATTTTAAAACAATTATCTACAAATTGTTTGTATTTAGTAAACGTGGTTCCTTTTAAAACTTTTTCGCCTCCGTAACGCTCATCATTAAACAAGGTATGCCCTATATGCTTCATATGAACCCGGATTTGATGCGTTCGTCCAGTTTCTAACTTACATGAAACTAAAGTCACATACCCTAAACGCTCAAGTACTTTATAATGAGTTACGGCAGGTTTACCTTTATCAGCTTCATCACCTAAGAAAACTGTATTCTGTAATCTATTTTTAGGATGTCGCCCAATATGGCCTTCAACAGTCCCTTCATCTTCCTCAATATTCCCCCAAACTATAGCAACGTATTCACGCTCGCTTGTTTTTTCGGCAAACTGTAAAGACAAATGAGCCATAGCTTGTTCGGTTTTTGCAATAACTAATAGGCCACTCGTATCTTTATCAATTCTATGAACTAAACCTGGACGTTCACTAGAATTGTTTGGCAAATTATCAAATCTGTATATTAAGGCATTAATAAGAGTTCCCGAATAATTACCATGACCAGGATGAACTACCATACCAGCTGGTTTATTTACAACTAAAAGCGTATCATCCTCATAAACCACATCAATGTCTATAGCTTCACCAACTAATAAGTTTTCATGAGGAGGATGCGTAAATAAGACTCTGATTTTATCAAATGGCTTTACTTTATAATTGGATTTTACTACCAATCCGTTTACAAATATACTCCCATTTTTGGCAGCTGCCTGAATTTTGTTACGCGTGGCATTTTCAACAAAATTCATTAAATATTTATCTATTCTTAGTGGGTTTTGCCCCTTTTCTACGGCAAATGCATAATGTTCATATAGATCATTATCATCTTCTTCAGGTAATTCAGGTGTGAAATCTTCCATATTTATGGTCTGTTTCCGTTACCTAAAACCAAATCTATTACAGATGTTTTTGGAAGTTTATCGCCAGTTTCTATAGTAGTTCCTTTATAGGTTAGTTTTAAAACCATTTCTTTTCCAATATTATCAACATAAGTTGTTTTTCCAATTTTAAAACCCAAAGCTTCTAGTGTTGGTTTTACTTGTCGGTATGTTTTATCAATTAAGCCATCTGGAATTCTAATTTTTCTATATCCAGAAGGATTTAATGTAATATATATTTTTCTGTCTTCTTTAACTTTAGCTCCTGCTAATGGATCTTGTTCAATAACCGAAAACTTAGGGTAATCAGGATTATAGTTGGCAGAATCTTGAATTTGTAGTACTAAATTATTATCTTCTAGTTCTACCTGAGCAACATTAATAGATTTTCCTTTTAAATCCGGAACCGTTTCAAAATTCCCATGATTAGTAGTCATTCTTAGCCATTGTAAGAGTATAAAACATAGCACAAAAATTGCTGCAATAGCCAATAAAATTTGCTTCAAAAAAGTTTTACTGGTAATGAATTTAATAATACTCATGTATAAAATTTCTATTAGGCAAATATATAAAAAACAGAACTGTTTTTTCTTTTGCAATTTATATGATATTTTAGCTTAACTTATATTAGTTACGTTTAATTTTAAGTTTTAGACGCGTACTAAATTACTTCTACATCAATGAAAAAAAATATAGCCGTTATTATGGGTGGGTATTCCAGTGAATATCAAATCTCTATAAAAAGTGGAAACGTGGTTTATGAAACCTTGGATTCTTCAAAATACAACGCATATCGCATCCATATTTTTAAAGAAAAATGGGTGTACGTTGATGCAAATGATAAAGAATTTCCTATTGATAAAAATGATTTTTCTGTTAAAGTTGATGATAAAAAAATAAACTTTGATTGTGTTTTTAACGCCATACATGGTTCTCCAGGTGAAGACGGTTTTATGCAAGCCTATTTTAAATTATTAAATATCCCACAAACTAGTTGTGATATGTATCAAGCCAGTTTAACTTTTAATAAACGAGATTGTTTAAGCGTTTTAAAACCTTATGGTATAAAAACTGCAGAATCTTACTATCTAAATTTAGGTGATAATATTAACGAAAACGATATCATCTCTAAAGTTGGACTACCTTGTTTCGTTAAAGCAAACAAAGCCGGAAGTAGTTTTGGGGTTTCTAAAGTTCATAAAAAAGAAGATTTACAAAATGCGATTGATATCGCTTTTAAAGAAGACGATGAAATTATTATTGAATCCTTTTTAGATGGAACAGAGGTTTCAGTTGGAGTTATAACGTATAAAGGAAAAACAAAAGTATTACCAATAACAGAGATTGTAAGTGAAAATGATTTTTTTGATTATGAAGCTAAATATTTAGGAAAATCTCAAGAAATAACACCCGCAAGATTAACAAAAGAGCAAGAAAATAAAGTAAATGCGATTGCTGAAAAAGTTTACAATATTTTAAAAATGAAAGGCTTTAGCCGAAGTGAGTATATTTTTAAAAATGGCGAGCCACATTTATTAGAAGTAAACACTATACCGGGTTTAACTCGGGCTAGTATCCTACCGCAACAAGCAACAGCAGCTGGTATAAGTATGAGTGATTTATTTGATAATGCTATTGAGGAAGCTTTAAAATAAATATTGTAATTTTAACATATGAAAAGCGCTTTATTCCCAGGATCATTTGATCCGCTAACTTTAGGCCACTACGATATTATAAAACGTGGTGTAACCCTTTTTGATGAAATTATTGTTGCTATTGGAGTGAACTCAGATAAAAAATATATGTTCTCCTTGGATGAACGCAAAAAATTTATTGAAGAAGCTTTTGCTGATGAACCTAAAGTAAAAGTGACAACCTACAAAGGATTGACTGTAGATTTTTGCAAAGAAATTGGTGTAGATTTTATTTTACGTGGGCTTAGAAATCCAGCAGATTTTGAATTTGAAAAAGCAATTGCACATACTAACAGGAGCCTTTCTGAAATTGAAACTGTTTTTCTTTTAACATCATCCAGAACCTCGTACATCGCATCATCTATTGTTCGTGATGTAATCAGAAATAATGGGGATTACACTAAATTAGTTCCTGATAGTGTTAGGGTAAAGTGATTTTAAAACTTTTTTAAACCCAAAACTACATTCTTTCTGGTACCTGAATACCCAATAAACTGAAACTATTTTTTATAGTATTTGCAACCATATTAGAAAGTTGAATTCTAAAAACTTTTTCATTAGGATCATCTGCACCTAAAATAGATACATTTTGATAAAAAGAATTAAACTCTTTTACTAAATCGTAAGTATAGTTTGCTATTAAAGCTGGACTGTGATTTTCAGCAGCATTTTGAACAACTTCTGGAAATAATTGAATTTGTTTTATTAACTCCTTTTCTTTAAGATGAAGTGCAATTCCATTAACATCTGATCCAATAACAGTTTGTAACTCTGATTTCCTTAAAATCGATTGAATTCTAGCGTAGGTATACTGAATAAAAGGACCTGTATTTCCTTGAAAATCAATAGATTCTTTAGGGTTAAACAAAATTCTTTTCTTGGGATCCACTTTTAAAATATAATATTTTAAAGCACCTAACCCTATGGTTTTATATAGTTCTTTTTTCTCTTCTACTGAGTATCCATCAAGTTTACCTAATTCCTCTGAAATTTCCTCTGCAGTTTGAGACATATCAGCAATCAAGTCATCAGCATCTACAACAGTTCCCTCTCTACTTTTCATTTTACCACTTGGTAAATCTACCATTCCGTAGCTTAAATGATATAAATTTTTAGCCCAATCAAAACCTAATTTTTTAAGGATTAAAAACAAAACTTGAAAATGATAATCTTGCTCGTTACCAACCGTATAAACCATACCACCAACATCTGGAAAATCTTTAATTCGGTGGATAGCAGTACCTATATCTTGTGTCATGTAAACCGCTGTTCCATCAGCACGTTGTACTATTTTTTTATCTAATCCGTCTTCTGTTAAATCACACCAAACTGAGCCATCTGCTTCTTTTATAAAAACTCCTGATTTTAAACCCTCAACTACAAACTCTTTTCCTAGTAAATAGGTATTGCTTTCATAGTACAATGTGTCAAAATCTACACCTAAGTTTATATAAGTTTCATTAAATCCTTCATAAACCCAACCGTTCATTTTTTTCCAGAGACTCACTACTTCTTCATCGCCTGCCTCCCATTTTAATAGCATATGTTGAGCTTCTAATAAAATAGGCGCTTCTTTTTTAGCTTGCTCTTCAGTACTTCCTTTAGCGATTAAATCTTGTATTTCTTTTTTATACTCTTGATCAAACTTCACATAATAATTACCAACTAATTTATCACCTTTTAAACCAGTGCTTTCCGGAGTTTCTCCTTTACCATAATGTTTCCAAGCCAACATACTTTTACAAATATGTATACCTCTATCGTTTATAATTTGAGTTTTGTAAACTTTCTTACCTGAAGCTTTTAAAATTTCTGCGACACTATAACCTAAAAGGTTATTTCTTACATGCCCTAAATGAAGTGGTTTGTTTGTGTTAGGTGAAGAATACTCTACCATTATAGCTTTTTCTTCCGCTTTTGGAAAAACAAAACCAAAAGTTTCATTTGCTTTATTAATGTTGAAAAAATTGAGGTAGAAGAAATCACCTATTTCGATATTTAAAAACCCTTTTACTACATTAAAAGCTTTAACATCGATAACTTTTTCAACTAAATAATTTCCTATGATTTCGCCAATTTGAACCGGATTACCTTTTACAAATCGCAACATGGGAAAAATCACAACCGTAATATCTCCATCAAATTCTTTTCTAGTTGCTTGAAATTCGACTGTTTCTAATGCAACATTAAAATTAGATTTCACAGCTTCTTTTACGTGATTTGATAAGATATTCTCAAGATTCATTTTGACGTTTTTATAGGTTTGCAAAGATAACAAGTTTTTTATGTTTTTTTAAGATTTACATAAAAGCTTAGTAAGTAGAAATTAGCGACAAGAAGCTTTGAATTTTAAACCAAATAATTTCAAAAATTCTGTTAAAAGTAATGGTATGAAATTGTTGAAAAAAAATGAAAACTATATTGTATTTTATCGGTAAAATAGCGGTTTTTCTATGATTTTTGCCGTTAATCTATTCGTCGATTTTTAGGCTGTTTTTTGGGTGGTATTTCATCTAATTTATTGGTATTAAAACGCAGAAATTAGATTTTGATAGTGCTTTTATCAACTTTTGCTGAGTAAAGCTATTATTAAATCCAACTTGTTGGAAAAAAGCAACACGAACTGACAATTATAACTTATTAAAGCATTTTATATTCTCTCAAATATAAAAACCCAAAAGTGAGTGCTTTAGTGCCTAGTTGTAATTTAAATGTTAATATGAGGAAAATAATTATTTTATTAATTGTGAATTTGTTTGTTTTAATTGGTTTTTCTCAAACCAATGAGATAGATAGCCTCGCTTTAGAATTAGCTTTCCAAGATCAGGACACTACTAAAATTGAAACCTCATTAGAACTTGTAAAATCTCTCTTTAAAGTAAAAGAGTACGATAGAGCCCTAAAATACATTATTGAAAGTGAAAAACTTTCAAACTCTATTAACTACAAAAAAGGCATCGCAGAAATTACTTTTTACAAAGCATTAATATATGCTCAAAAAGGCGATTACATTAATGCTATAAGCGGATATAATAAATCAAAATCATTATTTGAATATCTTAAAGACACCCTTAATATTGCTAAAGTTAATAATAGCATAGGTTTAATTGAAATTGGTAGAGGTAATTATAGTAAAGGTTTAAAATATGCCCTCGAAGCGATTAAAGAATTAGAAAGTAGAAATTTAACTAAAGATCTTGATTTAGCTTATGGCAACTTAGCCAATGCTTATTATAATATAAATGCTTTTGAAAAAGCCTTAGAATTTTATAAAAAAGCGCTTGTACAGCAAGAAAAACTGAATGATGTTGAAGGTATTAATGGCTCTTGTAGCAAATTAGCAGAACTTTATTCAAGAAAAAAAGAACACAGAAAAGCTATAGAATATTACGAAAAAGTTTTAGCTAGTAATGCTTCTAAAAATGATTCTGTTAGAGGATATATTTACCCAAAACTAGGTGGTGAATATTTAAAATTTAACGACTTTGATGAAGCTTCAAAATATCTCATTAAAGGTTATAATATTAATATTCGTAAAGAAGACAAATCTAATTTATTGGTTACTTTAAATAATTTAGGTGATTTAAATATCAAACAAAACCGTTTAGTTATTGCTGAAAAACAATTACTAGAAGCGGGCGATATTGCGAAAAGGATTGACAACAGTACCGAGCTTTTAAAGCATTATGATTTAATGAAAACTCTTGACTCGATAAAAAAGAGATACGATAGAGCTTTTATATGGCAACGAGAATATTATGAGTTAAACAATAAACTCAATAAAAAAGAAGCTTTAATAGGAAACAACAACTTAGACCAACAAGAAATTGAATTAAACAAGATTCTAGAAACACCTTTAAATATTCCAAACTCTAACAAAAGTAAAAATTTAAATAATGAAGCGTCTGATGAAAGGTACAATAAATTAAAACTTATTTTTTATGCACTGCTAGGTGCCCTAGCTATTGTATCTACTTTTTTAATTTTTATCTTTTTAAAACGTAATAATAACATCAAATACGTTCAAGAGTTAGAAGAAAAGAATATCAAAATTGAATTACAAAACGAAGCGATTTTAGAGCAAACCAAACATTTAGAGAATGTAAACAATGTAAAAGACAAACTCTTTTCTATTGTATCACATGATTTAAAAGATTCTCTTTCGTCTATAAATGGTTTTATAGATTTACTTAAAGATGGCTCCTTAACAAGAGAAGAATTTTATAATTTAATTCCTGAGTTAAGTGAAAATGCAAATAACGCTTCCTTATTATTATTTAATTTATTAAACTGGTCTAAATCTCAAATGCAATCATTAGAGCCTAAACCAACATTATTTGATGTTCAAGAAGTTTTTGAAGAAAAGGTAAGACTTATTGATCAAAGAATGGAGAGTAAAGGAATTAATTTGGTAGATCACTCGCTAAGAGATTTTGCTTATGCAGATAGAAGTATGATTGAAATTGTTATCCAAAATCTCCTTGCTAACGCATTAAAGTTTTGTAAAAATGGCGATACAATAACGGTTTCTAATCATATTAGTAATGGTAGTTGTATTCTAAGCGTTGCAGATACCGGAATTGGTATTTCTAAAAATAATCTTGAAAAACTATTTAAAAATAATTCTTTTACTACCGTTGGCACTAACAATGAAAAAGGCACTGGTTTGGGGCTTTCTATTTGCAAAGAACTTGTAGAACTTAATAATGGTAAAATATGGGTAGAAAGCACTCAAGGTGAAGGCAGTACTTTTTATGTACAGCTACCAAAATCTACCTCCATCTTAGTTTAAAAATTAGTGTTTAGGTAAAAAAACCTCTGCCATCATACATCGTGCACTCCCGCCTCCACAAGTCTCAATAGTTTTTAAGGACGAAAACAATATTTTAGAATGTTTTTCAATAGTATTTATTTGCTTTTCTGTTAATATGTCATATGCTGCTTGACTCATAATCACAAAGGAGGTATTATTAGCACCTTTTAACTGTAACATATTACCTGCAAAATTATTCATTTGATTTTCAGAAATATCAATAACATCTTTATCATCTTGTTTTAAGTGAGACAATACATTTTTACGTTCCTTTTTATCATCAATACTGTTTAGACAAACAACCGCAAAAGTTTCACCAATACACATCATTACATTGGTATGATAAATTGCTTTACGTTTACTATTTACAGTTTGATAGGCATTAAAAATTACTGGAGTATACTCAAAATCCTCACAAAATTCTATGAACAAATCCTCATCTGCTCTTGGTGATAAAGCACAATATGCTTTTCTATTAGATCTATCTAAAACAATACTCCCTGTACCTTCCAGAAAAATATTTTCGGCTTCGGCACTAGTGTAATCATAAACATTATTAATCAAAAAACCTTCAACTTCAAGAGTTTCCAAAATATCCTCTCGGCGTTCTAAACGTCTGTTTTCAGCAAACATGGGATACAAACCTACATTACCGTTTTCGTGAAAAGACACCCAATTATTTGGGAAAATAGAATCTGGTGTATCCGTATTTTTAGTGTCATTCACAACAATTACTTGCACACCTACATGCTTTAGCTTTTCAACAAAAGCATCAAATTCTTGTTGTGCTAAAAGATTAATTTCAGTGTTTTTTTTATCTATATCTTCTTGAAAATAGTTATTAATAGATGTTTGTTCGTTCATCCTGAAATTTACCGGACGCACCATTAATATGGTATTTGATGTTTGTTGCATTGATTCAAAATTAAATAACAAAAATAGGTTCAATTATTTTACAAAAAATAATTTTTACTTAAACCTAGAAAGACTACTTCTTCCTATCAATAACGTAATTAACCATTAATACTAGTGAGTTTTTAAAATCCGACTTTGGGTATGATTCTAGCAATAACAATGCTTCATCCTGAAATGCTTTCATTTTAGAAATGGCATAATCTAAACCTCCGTTTCTTTTCACAAAAGCAATAACCTCTTTTACTCTTTTTTTGTCTTTATTATGATTTTTTATAGAATTGATTAACCACTTTTTATCTTTTTTTGAAGCTTGATTTAAGGTGTAAATTAAAGGCAACGTCATTTTCTGTTCTTTAATATCGATACCTGTTGGTTTGCCAATTTGGTCATCGCTATAATCAAACAAATCATCTTTTATTTGAAAAGCCATTCCAATAAGTTCTCCAAATTTTCGCATGGTTTCAACATGCTGCGATTCTGGTTTAACAGAAGCTGCTCCTAAACTACAACAAGCAGCAATTAAGGTTGCAGTTTTTTGACGGATAATTTCATAATAAATAGCTTCTGTAATATCCAATTTTCGAGCTTTTTCAATTTGAAGAAGTTCGCCTTCACTCATTTCTCTAACAGCAATCGATATGATTTTAAGCAAGTCGAAATCATTATTATCAATAGACAGTAATAAACCTTTTGATAATAAATAATCGCCAATTAAAACTGCTATTTTATTTTTCCAAAGTGCATTTACAGAAAAGAATCCACGTCTTCGATTACTATCATCAACAACATCATCATGTACTAAAGTTGCTGTATGAATAAGCTCAATAACGGAAGCGCCTCGATAGGTTCGCTCACTTACTTCACCATTTGAAACCATTTTAGCAACTAAAAACACAAACATTGGTCGCATTTGTTTCCCTTTACGGTTTACTATATAGTGGGTAATCCTATTAAGTAAAGCCACTTTACTAGACATAGAAAGTTGGAACTTTTGTTCGAAAAGATCCATTTCATACGCTATAGGTTGCTTTATTTGTTCTACTATTTTCACTAATCAAATTTAGCTTTTATTTGCCAATTGCCCACAAGCAGCATCAATATCCTTACCTCTACTTCTACGAACATTAACTACAATTCTATTTTTCTCCAAGGAATTAATATAGTTTTCTAAAGCCTCGTTATTTGCTTGCTGAAACTCGCCATCATCAATAGGGTTGTATTCTATAATATTTACTTTACAGGGTACATGTTTACAAAACTTAACAAAGGCATCAATATCTTTTTGACTATCGTTTATACCTTTCCAAACCACATATTCGTAACTTATTTTACGGTTTGTTTTTTCGTACCAATATTCTAAAGATTCTCTCAAATCATTCAATGGAAAAGTTTCGTTAAATGGCATGATTGAAGTTCGAACTTCATCAATAGCTGAGTGTAGTGACACTGCTAAATTAAATTTAACATCATCATCAGCCATTTTTTTAATCATTTTTGGAACACCCGAAGTTGAAACTGTGATTCGCTTTGGCGACATGCCTAGACCTTCATCGGAAGTTATTTTATCAATAGCTTTTATAACATTGTTGTAATTCATGAGTGGCTCACCCATACCCATAAATACAATATTACTTAGTGGCCTATTAAAATATAATCTACTTTCTTTATCTATAGCTACTACCTGATCGTAAATTTCGTCTGGATTTAAATTACGCATACGTTTTAAACGTGCTGTTGCGCAAAATCTACAATCTAAACTACATCCTACTTGACTAGAAACACAAGCCGTTGTTCTAGTAGCAGTTGGTATTAAAACAGACTCAACTATTAAACCATCATGCAATCTTACTGCATTTTTAACGGTACCATCGCTACTGCGTTGCATGTTATCTACTTTAATATGATTGATAACAAAGTTATCTTCAAGCATTTGGCGTGTCTCTTTAGAGATATTCGTCATATCCTCAAAAGCATGTGCAGATTTTTGCCAAAGCCACTCAAAAACTTGATTGCCTCTAAAAGCTTTGTCACCCTGTTTTACAAAGAAATCTCGTAATTGCTCTTTGGTTAATGCTCGAATATCTTTTTTTTGTGATACCATAGTTTATGCAAAAATAGTGAAAGGATTTGCGATTTACGATTTTTGATTTGCGAATTATGAATTGATACTAAATTTCGAATTAGCGATTACAGCAGAATCCTTTTTTGAGATTAACGAAACCAAATATTTTGTTTGAAGTTAGTGTAGTTTCAAAAAATATAAAGCCTAAAGTGCTACCCTTTTTGGTAATGCCCTGATTAAAAAAAAGCCTCTTAAAAAAGAGGCCCAAAAATTATAATTTAAATTATATAATCAACATGGCGTCGCCATAGCTATAAAATTTATAACCTTCTTTAACAGCTTCATCATAAGCACGTTTTATAAAATCATGACCTGCAAAGGCAGAAACCATCATTAAAAGAGTTGATTTTGGTGTATGAAAGTTTGAAATCATACTGTTTGCTATACTGAAATCGTAAGGTGGGAAGATGAATTTATTCGTCCAACCATCAATTTCATTTAACATTCCATTTGATGATACTGAACTTTCTATAGCACGCATTACTGTGGTACCAACGGCGCAAACGCGTCTTTTATTTTTTATGCCTTTATTTACTATTTCAACTGCTTTATCATCAATTGTAAGCTCTTCACTATCCATTTTATGTTTAGATAGATCTTCTACTTCAACAGGATTAAAAGTTCCTAAACCTACATGTAAAGTAACCTCAGCAAAATTTACACCTTTAATTTCTAAACGTTTTAATAGGTGCTTAGAAAAGTGAAGTCCAGCAGTTGGTGCAGCTACAGCACCTTCTTTTTTAGCGTAAATAGTTTGATAGCGCTCTTCATCTTCTGGCTCAACAGATCTTTTTATGTATTTTGGAAGTGGTGTTTCACCTAATTCGTTTAATTTTAAACGGAATTCTCTGTAAGATCCATCATATAAAAAACGTAGCGTACGGCCTCTAGAAGTTGTATTATCAATAACCTCAGCAACTAACGTATCATCATCACCAAAATAAAGCTTGTTCCCAATTCTTATTTTACGAGCAGGATCAACTAAAACATCCCATAAACGTTGCTCTTCATTTAACTCTCTTAATAAAAACACCTCTATTCTAGCGCCTGTTTTTTCTTTATTGCCATACAATCTAGCAGGGAAAACTTTAGTATTATTTAAAATTAAAACATCATCTTCATCGAAATAATTGATGATATCTTTAAACATTTTATGCTCGATGGTTTGCTCTTTTCTATTTAAAACCATTAAGCGAGACTCATCTCTGTTTTCAGCTGGATATTCTGCTAATAATTCGTCTGGTAAATTAAAACCAAAGTGTGATAACTTCATGTTGAACCGTTTATTTGTTTAATTGTTGAATCGTTTATAATATATTTATATGACAAACGGATGCAAATATACAATCTGAAAATAGGCGTTGTCAAGTAAAAGCGTGATTATTATTTAGTTATTTTAAATCCGATAGATTCTAAATCATCCCAAAAGGTTGGATATGATTTGGAAACCACCTCAGCATCCTCAATTAAAATAGGCACTTTTAAAGCCAAAGGGGCAAATGCCATAGCCATTCTGTGATCATTATATGTTGAAATAGTAATGGATTCTTTGATAGTATTTGCAGCCGTTAAATGTAAAGATTCATCTGTGATTTCAACGTGACCACCTAATTTTTCAATTTCAGTTTTCAATGCTACTAGCCTATCGGTTTCTTTTATTTTTAAAGTATGAAGCCCCGTTAAATCACATGCAACACCTAAAGCAAAACAAGTAACTGCAATGGTTTGAGCTATATCTGGTGCATTTTTCAAGTCTAATTCTAAAGGTTGAATGTTAATAGTTTCTTTCTTTAAAGTAAGTTCATTATCATAAAAAATAGTATTAACTCCAAAATGTTTATAAATTTCAACTAATGCAGAATCACCTTGAAGTGAGTTTTCTTTATAAGAGGATAATGTAATTTCAGTCCCCACATCGCTTAAAGCAACAATACTAAAATAATATGAAGCTGAAGACCAATCTGATTCTACCGTAAGTATTTTAGGTTGAAGTATTTTATTTGAAGGTTTTACTGTAATATTGTTTACTGTAAATGTAGTTTCTATTCCTATTTCATCCAACAAACTTAATGTCATTTCTATATAAGGCACCGAAGTAATTTTACCTTCAAGAGTTAACTTTAAACCATTTTCAAGTTTTGAAGCTATTAATAACAATGCCGAAATATACTGACTGCTTACATTAGCATTTAAAGACACTTTGTTTTTAGTTAATTTTTTACCAGTTATTTTGATTGGTGGATACCCTGAATTTTCTATGTAACTGATGTCTGCTCCTAGTTCTTGAAGTGCTTCTACTAAAATTTTAATAGGGCGTTCTTTCATGCGCTTAGAACCTGTTAGTGTGATTTCTCTACCTTCTTGTATTGAAAAATAGGCCGTTAAAAATCGCATGGCAGTACCTGCATGATGAATATCAATAAGGTTTGAAGTTGACTTTAAAGCTTTTGTCATTAAAACACTATCATCAGAATTTGAAACATTTTCAAGGTGAAACTCAGTATATAATGCTTGTAATAATAGTAAACGGTTAGATTCACTTTTAGAACCTGTAATTTCTACCGAAGATTGTTTAGCTATTTTAGATTTTTGTAGTGTAATATTCATTATGGTATATTAAAAAAACGCCTCTTAAAAGAAGCGCTCAAATATACTTATAAATTATTTTAATTTTTCGTTATTATGATGCCTATCATGGTCTCGTTTTGCTTTCCTATCCATTCTTTTATCAAAAGCCTCTTGCAAATCGACACCGGTTTGGTTGGCTAAACATAAAACTACAAATAACACATCGGCAAGCTCTTCACCCAAATCTTTGTCTTTGTCGCTTTCTTTTTCACTTTGTTCCCCATAACGGCGTGCAATAATTCGTGCCACTTCGCCTACTTCTTCGGTAAGTTGCGCCATATTTGTTAGCTCGTTAAAATAACGAACGCCATGGGTTTTAATCCAATTATCAACTATTTTTTGGGCGTTTTGTATGTTCATTTTTAGTGTGTTATATACTTTTCTATAGTATTAATTTCTTCTCATTTAAGCCATAAAGTTGGCAAACCATTTGGTCTATTTGTTAATCTTTAGTTTCTATTTGGGTTTTTGGGGTAATAGACTTTTGTTGTTATGTTGTAAAATAATCTTCCCATTCTACTTCTTGAAATAAGGTAAGTTTTATTTTAAGTTTGGCTAATTCTTTCATAAAATCTGTATAAGACAACAAATACCAATCTTGTGATTTTTTAGGCAAAGTTTCTAACTCAAATTTTCTTTGATTAGTTCTTTGGAAATTTAGAGTTGGATTTTTAGTATAACCCAGAACATTTACTAACAAATCAATTAAAAATTCTCCTTTATATTGTTCTTCTTTGCTATTTCTAATATTTTCTTGAATACCAGGATTTAGAAAATGATTTTTGTAAATAGTCCATTTCTCTAAAACAACCTCTTTTTTTAAAATGTTTAGAAATTTTTCTTTAACTGAATTTTGAAATAAACTCATGTGAATTTGTATTGTTTATAAATATAAAAATTTAATACTATTTATTCTTTGTTTTTTGAGTCGATAATAATGGTAACTGGCCCATCATTTAGAAGTTCAACTTTCATATCGGCACCAAATTGACCAGTTTGAACTTTTTTAGCTAAATCTGTTTCTATTTGTTTTACAAAAGATTCGTATAAAGGAATGGCCATATCTGGTTTTGCTGCTTTTATATAACTTGGCCTGTTTCCTTTTTTTGTAGAAGCGTAAAGTGTAAACTGGCTTACAACTACAGCATCGCCATCAACATCTAAAAGTGATTTATTCATCACATTGTTTTCGTCTCCAAAAATTCTAAGATTAACTATTTTATTTGAAAGCCAATCAATGTCATTTTGAGTATCATCATTTACAATACCTAATAAGATTAAAAGCCCACTATTTATGTTTGCTACTTTGTTGCCTTCTATAGTTACACTTGCCTTTAAAACGCGTTGGATAACAGCTTTCATAAATTAAATTTTACTCCTTTTCCCAGCTATCAGTTCTATAATGCTCATCTTCACCTTCTACAATTTGTAAATAACTACGGTAACGTGAGAATGCAATTACATCATTATCTAAAGCGTTTTTAATGGCGCAATTAGGTTCCTGGATGTGTAAACAATTATTAAACTTACAATCTTGTTTCAATTTAAAAATTTCAGGAAAATAATCACCCACTTCTTCTTTATCCATATCTACTACACCAAAACCTTTAATACCAGGTGTATCTATAATTTGACCACCAAAACTCAAATCGAACATTTCGGCAAAGGTTGTAGTATGTTGACCTTGCATATGTAAGGTTGAAATCTCTTTTGTTTTAATATTTAAATCGGGTTCAATAGCATTAACTAGTGTAGATTTACCAACACCTGAATGCCCTGAAAACATAGTAATTTTATTTCGCATCAAGGCCTTTATCTTATCTACATTTTTTCCTGTTTTAGCAGAAACCCCAATACACTCATAACCTATATTTCTATAAACATGTGCTAAATATTTTACTTCATTGAGAGTTTCTTCATCATAAGTATCTATTTTATTAAAAAGCAAAACCGTTTTGATAGAATAAGCATTTGAGGTAACTAAAAATCGATCTATAAAACTGGTTAAAGTTGGCGGATTATTGATGGTAATCATTAAAAAAACAAGATCTATATTTGAGGCTATTATGTGGGTTTGTTTTGATAAATTGACCGACTTACGTATTATATAATTGGTTCTGTCATGAATTTTATGAATTACTCCAGACACTTGATTATTATCAGTTTCCAATTCAAAATCTACAACATCTCCAACCGCTATAGGGTTTGTACTTTTAATGCCTTTTATACGGAATTTCCCTTTTATTCGGCATTCGTAAGTTTTTCCTAAATTGGATTTAACTGTATACCAGCTTCCGGTAGATTTATATACTTGTCCTGTCATTAATCAAAATTATACTACAAATTAACAACTTTTCGTGTTAAGAAAATGGTTATATTGGATGCATAATCATAAAAAACCAATCAACAACATGAAAAAATTATTAATTTTATTAAGCATTTCTTTATTTGCCTTTATCGAAACACATGCTCAAGTAGAGTATAAAGTTGTAACTACAGTTGAGTCTATTGTTCCAAATGGTTTAGGACGTTCTAGAATGATAAGTGCCAATGAACAAAAAAATTACAAAGATTTTACAAGTACTCAGACTGAGGATGACAACACGAGAAATAAATCTGACAGAGCAGAAATTAGAGTTAAAGGCTTTGATGAGACTAAATTATTAAACTTCTACAATCTTGGTGGTATACGCTTTCAAAATATTGCAGCCAATGATGCCTTAATTGAATCAAAAATTAACACTATGATTGAAGAAGGCTGGGAATTAGCTTTTGTAACCAGTGCTGTTGAAAGTGAAGCTGGTAAAGGCGATGGTCAAGGTATTTTTATTACACGATTTATTTTTAAAAGAAATAAACAATAATTTTTCTTAAAAAAAAAGCCTCGCAATACGAGGCTTTTTTTATGTGTTAACCATTAATTATTTTTTCTTGATGATTAATTGATTCTTGATGAATCGCTTTAAACATTTTCAAAATAAACTCTTCACTAAGTCCTTTTGATTCGCCTTCAAGTACCATTTTACCTAAAATTTCGTTCCAACGTTTAGATTGTAAAACCGCTACATTTTTAGATTTTTTAAGTGCGCCAATCCCATCAGCAGCTTTCATACGTTTTCCTAAAAGCTCAATAATTTGATTATCAACCACATCAATTTGTGCTCTTAAATTATCAAGTTGCTTATTATAATCAGCCTCCGCATCAGTTTCTTTTCTGATTTTCAAATCTTTCATGATTTGAACTAAGGTTTTTGGAGTTACTTGTTGTGCAGCATCACTCCAAGCGTTATCTGGATCGTAATGTGTTTCAATCATCAATCCATCAAAATTTAAATCTAAAGCGGTTTGAGAAACATCAAAAATCATATCACGTTTTCCTGTAATATGAGAAGGATCGTTAATTAAAGGAATATCTGGATATTTATTTTGAAACTCAATGGCCATTTGCCATTCAGGGTTATTTCTGTACTTTGTTTTTTCATAAGTTGAAAACCCTCTATGAATTGCTCCAATATTTTTTACACCGGCTTTATAAATACGCTCAATTCCACCTAACCATAAAGCTAAATCAGGGTTTACAGGGTTTTTAATTAAAACTGGTTTATCTGTACCCTCTAAAGCATCTGCGATTTCTTGCATAATAAATGGACTTACGGTAGAGCGCGCACCAATCCATAATAAATCTACATCATGCTCTAAAGCTAATTTAACATGAGCTGAATTGGCAACTTCCGTACAAATTTTCATACCAGTTTCGGCTTTAACTTTTTGTAACCATTTTAATCCTAAGGCACCTACACCTTCAAACATTCCTGGGCGTGTTCTAGGTTTCCAAATACCTGCTCTAAAATAACTAACATCTGTATCTTTAAGCTCGTGTGCTATTTTTAAAACTTGCTCTTCAGTTTCTGCACTACATGGTCCTGCAATTACTAGTGGATGATCTAATTTTAAATCATCTAACCACGTTCTCATTTCTCTGTTGTTTTCCATAATTTTACTCTTAACTAATTCCTTTTAAAATATCTTTTATATGATTGGTATTTTCCATCTCGTTAAAAATAGCATCAAAATCGTCTTGTTTCATCAAGTCTTTAAAATGCGTGAGATTAGAAATATACTCTTCCAATGTTTCTATAACATTGATTTTATTCTGTTTAAAAATAGGTGTCCACATAGCAGGTGAACTTTTTGCTAAACGAACTGTAGATGCAAAACCACTGCCAGCCATATCAAAAATATCATGTTCGTTTTTTTCTTTTTCAATAACTGTCTTACCTAACATAAACGAGCTGATATGTGATAAATGGGACATATATGCAATATGTTTATCATGCGCCTCAGGATTCATGTAACGAATACGCATCCCTATATCTGTAAATATTTTTAATGCTTTTTCTTGAAGTTTAAATGTTGTTTTTTCAACTTCGCAAACGATGTTGGTTTTACCTTGAAATAAACCAGATATTGCTGCACTAGGTCCGGAATATTCTGTCCCAGCAATTGGATGCATTGCTAAAAAATTTCTGCGTTTAGGATGATTTTCAACAACTTTGCAAATATCTACTTTAGTTGAACCAGCATCAACAACCAAACCTGTTTCTGGTATTTTGTCTAGTATAGAGGGTAATAGTTTCACTGTAGCATCTACTGGAATTGAAACGATCACTAAATCAGCATTTTCGATATCATCTAGAGTTGCTTTTTTATCTATTAATTTAAGTGATAAAGCTTCGTCTAAAGTTGTTTCTTTTCTACTAATACCATGAATAACTAACTCTGGATTATTCTTTTTAATATCAATAGCCAAACTGCCACCTATTAAACCAACCCCTATGATGTAAATATTTTTCATATTACTTAACTCTTACTATGGCTTCTCCTAAAGCTTCGGTTGATGCACATAAAGAAAAACGGATGTATCCTTCTCCTTTTGTGCCAAAAATAGTTCCAGGTGTTATAAAAATATGATTCTCTTTCAATACCAAATCTATGTATTCTTCAGATTTCACATTTGGCGGTAACTTAGCCCAAACAAATAAACCAGTAGCTTCTGTATCATAAGTACAGTTTAAAGCGTCGGCTAATTGCCAAACTAGATTTCTACGCTCTTTATAAACATTGTTTAATGTTGCAAACCACATTTTTGAGCATTTTAAAGCTTCTATAGCGCCTTTTTGAATGCCATAAAACATCCCAGAATCCATATTACTTTTTACCTTCAAAATATTATTAATATGAACACTATCTCCCACAACCATACCTACACGCCAACCTGCCATATTAAAGGTTTTACTCAATGAATTAAGCTCTAAACAAACCTCTTTTGCACCCTCAACACTTAAAATACTTTTGGGAGAATCATTTAAAATGAAACTATAAGGATTATCGTTTACAATTAAAATATTATGACGTTTTGCAAAAGCAACTAACTTTTCAAATACAAATTTTTTTGGTAGAGCTCCTGTTGGCATGTGCGGATAATTAACCCACATAAGCTTCACTTTAGTTAAGTCTAATTTCTCTAAAGCATTAAAATCTGGCAACCAATTATTAGCTTCGTCTAATTCATACAACACTCCTTTTGCACCCAATAATTTTGTAACCGATTGATAGGTTGGATATCCAGGATTTGGAATTAAAACCTCATCTCCCTCATTTAAATAGGCCATAGAGATATGCATAATACCTTCCTTACTTCCCATTAATGGTAATATTTCGGTGGACGAACTTAAATTTACAGAGAAATGCTCTTTGTAAAATTTAGACATTGCCTCTCTTAATTCTGGAAGCCCTTGATAACTTTGGTATTTATGTGCATTAGGATTTTGAAAACTATCTGCTATGGCAGCTACTACTTTTTGTGGTGGTTGCATATCTGGGCTTCCAATACCTAAATTGATTATAGGTTTACCATTAGCAATAAGTAAATTTACCTCTCTTAATTTTTTAGAAAAGTAGTATTCCTCAACGGTTTGCAATCTATTAGCTGCTTCAATCATAGCTTTGCATTTTTATATTCGCCTAATACTTTAAAGCCTTCACCCATAATATCTATAATAGATTTAGCTTTGCTAAAATCCTGATATTTTTCAAATGTCACATCCACAAAAAAGGCATATTTCCAAGGAGTTTCAACAATTGGCAACGATTGTATCTTAGTTAAGTTTAACTTACAATCACTCATTACATTTAAAATAGCTGCTAAACTACCGCGTTTATGATCAGTTTCAAACATCACCGAAGCTTTACTAATTTGATTTTCTGGCACTTCAGAATTCACCCTTTTAACAATCGCAAATCGGGTTTCATTTTGCTTTATAGTTTGAATACTATGTGCTAAAATATCCAGATTAAAAATTTCAGCAGCCATGGTACTTGCTATAGCTCCAACACCTTTTAATTGCTTTTCTTGAATACGTTGAGCTACCTCAGCAGTGTCTTTATCTTCAATTAATTTAATGTGCGGATAATGTTTAAAAAAATCTTTACACTGTAATAAAGCCATTGGATGAGAATATACTTCTGCAATATCAGATATGGCTTGGTTTTGTAAAGCCATTAAATTATGCTGAATATCTAAATAATGTTCACCAACAATATGCAAGTTATATTTATCAATTAAAGCGTAATTAGGTATTATAGATCCTGCAATAGAATTCTCTAAAGCCATAATAGCAGCATCGCAAGATTCTGTGATTAATGAATCTACAACAATATCGAATGTTAAACACTCAATAACATCAACAGGCTTGTCAAAAAATTGCTGCGACACAATATGATGAAAAGATCCTTTTACTCCTTGTATGGCTACTGTGTTAATCAAAATTTAGTTTCATTTTAAGTATTCAATCAATTGTTGAACAAAAAAAAGTCTCGATTTTCATCGAGACTCATATTTTAAATTTATAGTTATAAATTATACATACAATGCCTCGTTTCTTTTGCTAAAAAAGAAATAAAACCAATTGTTAAAATATGTATAATATACTGTCATTGTCGTAATTATGTCGCTAAAGTAATTAAATAATTAAGAAATCAAAATACAATAAAATCTTTTTTCTCAATTATTTAAAAGATTTAAAGATTTTACATCAAAACTTCCTTTACATTATATAATCGATTATTTTTGAACAAATAATTTTAATTATGTCTATTGAAGTAGCAGGTGTTTCAAAACTTTATGGTAAACAAAAAGCATTAAACAAGGTGTCTTTTAAAGTTGAAAAACCTGAAATTGTTGGTTTTCTTGGTCCTAATGGCGCTGGAAAATCTACGATGATGAAAATTTTAACAACTTATATTGATGCCAACGAAGGATTGGTAAAAGTAAATGGATTTGATGTTACTAAAAATGCAGTGCAAGTTCAAAAAAGTGTTGGTTATTTACCAGAACATAATCCGTTGTATTTAGACATGTATATTAAAGAGTATTTAGCTTTTAATGCAAGTATCTACAAAGTAGAAAAAGAACGCATAGATGAAGTAATTTTACTTACTGGATTAACTAATGAGTCTCATAAAAAAATAGGACAGCTGTCAAAAGGATATCGTCAACGCGTTGGGCTAGCAAATGCTTTATTACACGATCCTGAAGTTTTAATTTTAGATGAACCCACCACAGGCTTAGACCCTAACCAATTAGTAGATATTAGAAACCTAATTAAAACTATCGGCAAAACTAAAACCGTTTTTCTTTCGACTCATATTATGCAGGAGGTTGAAGCTATGTGCGGCCGTGTAATTATTATTAATAAAGGTGAAATTGTTGCAGACAAAAAGCTAAAAGACTTAAGAGATGAAAAAGAACAAACCGTTATTGTAGAATTTGATTACCGTATTGAAGAAGCATTTTTATTAAAACTGCCTAAAGTTGCCAAAGTTGTAAATACCTATGATTTTGTTTACGAAATCACTTTTAAAACTTCTGAAGATATGCGCTCTTATGTGTTTGATTTTGCTCATGAGAATCAACTAAAAATTCTTCAACTAAATCAAAAAAATGCAAGTTTAGAATCTCTTTTTTTAGAACTAACTTCTTAAATTTCTCTTTTATCTTTTCTTTGTTTTTTTTGGTTTTTATATTTATAACTTCAACCATGACAAATGTCATCTTTACATGAAATATAAGACCTTAAATTTGTGTTAAGATAATTCAAACTAAGTTTTTAAAAAAAGTTAACGAAGTATCTTTGTATTAAAGCAAAAAAAATAGCAATGAGTAAAGGAATTTATGTAGCAACCATTGAGCCTAATAGTGGAAAATCCATAGTTGTTCTTGGTTTAATGCGAATGCTTTTGGGCAAAACAGCAAAAGTTGGTTATTTCAGACCCATTATAGATGATCTTGAATATGGCGAATTAGATAACCACATCAGTACGGTACTTTCACATTTTGAAATAAATATCAATTACAAAAAGTCTTTTGCTTATACCAGAAATGAAGTTCTCAATTTATACAATCAGGGCAAATCAGGAGAGGTTATTGATGAAATTATTAGAAAATACAAGTACTTAGAAAATCAATTTGATATTGTTTTAGTTGAAGGTACTGATTTCTCTCATGAAAATTCTAGTATAGAATTAGATTTAAATCTATTAATTTCAAAAAACTTGGGACTTCCTGTCATCATTGTAACAAGAGGTGATAAAGGAGATCTAAAAACAATTGTTGACAATGTGCAATTAGCTTTTGATACGTTTAAACAGGAGGTAGATGTGCTTTCAATAATGACTAATAAAGTAAAACATGAGAACCTAAAAGAGTTAAAAAGTTTATTAAAAGAACGCATTAAAAATACAAACATTACTGTTATACCTATTATTCATAGCCTATCTAGCCCAACTATAAAAGAGATTGTAAAATCATTAGATGGAAGAATTCTTTTTGGTAAAGACATGTTAAACAATCTTTCAGAAAATTTTAGTGTTGGTGCTATGCAACTTCGTAACTACTTAACCTATTTAAAAGAAAATGCTTTAGTAATAACACCTGGGGATAGAGCTGACATTATATTAGGAGCTCTTCAAGCTAACATCTCAAAAAACTACCCTAAAATTTCGGGGATTATTTTAACTGGTGGCCTAATTCCTGAAGAACCTATTTTAAAGTTAATAGAAGGACTTTCTAGCGTCGTACCAATAATAAGTGTATCTGGTGGCACTTATTCTGTAACAAATAGTATTGGAACAATTAGACCAAAAATTTATGCTGAGAATATTGAAAAAATAAACACGTCTATTTCAACTTTTGAGAAACATGTTGATACCGATAAACTTTCAAATGATTTAATAACATTCGAATCTGATATTTTTACTCCAAGAATGTTTCAATATAATTTATTACAACGTGCTTTAAAAAATAAAAAACACATTGTTTTACCAGAAGGCAATGATGAACGTGTTTTAAGAGCAGCCGCTAGATTAATTGATGCACATGTTGTAGAATTAACATTACTAGGTGAAAAAGACCAAATTAAAGAGCTTATCGAAAAACTTGATATTCCACTTAACATAAATGAAATCAATATAGTTTCTCCAACAAAATCGCCACATTTTGATGATTATGTAAAAACCCTTTATGAACTAAGAAAACATAAAAACGTGAATATGGAAATGGCACGAGATATGATATCAGATGTATCGTATTTCGGAACCATGATGATTCATAAAAGACATGCAGACGGCATGGTTTCTGGCGCCGTACATACAACCCAACACACACTTCGACCTGCGTTGCAATTCATTAAAACCAAACCAGGTGTAAATATTGTATCCTCTATTTTCTTTATGTGTTTAGAAGATAGAATATCTGTATTTGGAGATTGTGCCATTAACCCAAACCCGAATGCTCAAGAGTTGGCAGAAATTGCCATTTCATCAGCTAAAACCGCTAAGGATTTTGGAATTGAACCTAAAGTGGCCATGCTTTCATATTCATCTGGTGCTTCTGGAAAAGGAGCCGACGTTGAAAAAGTTAGAGAAGCTACCGAAATTGTTAAAAAACAAGCTCCAAATATTAAAATTGAAGGTCCAATTCAGTATGATGCGGCAGTTGATATGCGCATTGGGAAGAGCAAATTACCAGATTCTGAGGTTGCTGGACACGCAAGCGTGCTTATTTTCCCTGATTTAAATACAGGGAATAACACTTATAAAGCAGTGCAAAGAGAAACTGGTGCTTTAGCTATTGGTCCTGTTTTACAAGGATTAAATAAACCTGTGAATGATTTAAGCAGAGGTTGTACAGTGGATGATATTTACAGTACGGTTATCATTACAGCTATTCAAGCTCAAGATATTTAAACTATGAAAGTACTTGTTTTAAATTCTGGAAGTTCATCTTTAAAATTTCAATTATTTTCTATGCCAGAAGCACTTGTTTTATGTTCTGGATTAATTGAACGTATTGGCTTTAATGATGCAAAATTTATATTTAAATCTGAAAATGATTCTATTGAAATTGTAACTGCCATTCCAAATCATAAAAAAGGCTTAGAACTTGTTTCTAAACTACTTTTAAAAAGTAAATATAGCTTAATTAAATCCTCTGATGCTATTGATATTGTTGGACATCGGGTGGTACATGGTGGAAATTACTTTAGTAATACTACTGAAGTAACAAATGAAGTGAAAGAAAAAATTAAAGCACTTTCTAGTTTAGCTCCGCTTCATAATCCAGCAAATTTAGAAGGTATTGAAGTTGCTGAATCTATTTTTACTAAAGCAAAACAAGTTGCTGTTTTCGATACGGCATTTCATCAATCTATACCCGAATATGCCTATAAATATGCTATTCCAACTGATTTAACTTATAAATACCATATACGTTTATATGGGTTTCATGGTACTAGTCATAAATACGTTTCAGAAAAGGCTATCGAATTTTTAGGAAGAAAAAATTCAAAAAAAATAATTAGTATTCATTTAGGAAATGGTTGCAGTATGACAGCTATTAAAAATGGAAAAAGCATCGATCATTCTCTTGGATTTTCTCCGAATAATGGATTAATTATGGGAACTCGATCTGGTGATATAGACTCTTCTATAATCTTCTATCTAGCTAAAAAAATTGGATATAGTTTAGACAACGTAAACGATATTTTACAAAAAAAAAGTGGTATGTTAGGTTTAACTGGTTTTAGCGATTTAAGAGATATTCAAAAAGAAGCTGAAAAAGGAAATAAAGCTTGCCAATTGGCACTTGAAATGAACGTATACCGCATAAAAAAATACATTGGTAGTTACACCGCTATTTTAAATGGCTTAGATGCTATAATTTTTACAGCTGGTATTGGAGAAAATTCGGCGTTAGTTCGTCAAATGGTTTGTAACGATTTAAATTATTTGGGTATTGAACTTGATGAAATTAAAAATCAAGAAAGATCTGGAAACATTAAAGTTTTAAATTCAGAAGCTTCTAAAGTTAAAATATTAGTAATTCCTACAAATGAGGAATTAGAAATCGCTAAACAGTCTTTTAAATTATTCAAAGATTAATCGCCCTTTGTATTGCTCTTCTACTTCAATACTTGTTGGTTGATTGACACAAATAACATTTCCGGCTCCTGATATTTTACCTTCAATAGATTGTATTGGATTTACAATCATATCATTAGAACTTCTATTCCAAATAGTCACATTTTGAGCCGATAAATTTCTTCCTTCAAATCGTGACGTTCCTGAAGCAAAAGTGATATTCATAGTATTTGTTCTACCTGAAATAAAACAATTAGATAAGTTATTAAAAACTAAACTAAATGAATTATTATCAATTTGTAATTTAAAATCACCACTAGTAAAAGAATCTGGAACACTAAAATCTTCTGAAAAAACAGTTAAATTCGGATAAGTCAATACCCCCTTTGAAGTTACATCGTATTGTGTCGAACTTCTAATTTCAATGATGTTTGGAGATGTTATAAACACCTTCGAAATCCCGTAACCACGTATAAAATTACAAGAATTATTATCAGTTAAAGTTAGCTTTCCATTTACAACAACTGCTGTAACATCATTAATTAAATTACTACCAGTTTCAATAATTACTTTCTGCTGAAAACCTTCGGATATTATGAGTTCAATATCTCTATTTACAAGAATTTTATCAAACACATCAACTGTAATTTCTTGTTGTATTATGGCTCCTGTTTTTTGAAAACAATCTCCAGTATTTTCGCTATCGCAAGAAAAAATTAAACTAAAAAAAAAGATGTATATGTATTTTTTCATAACCTAACGCCAATTCCAAATTCAACAGCTTCTGCTTTAGCCCCATGAGATTTTAAAGTTAAAGCTCCAAACCATTTTTGAGCGAAATACCTTTTTAATCCAACTCTAAAATACGTTCTCCCTTCAAAGTCAAATGGGTAATAAACATAATAACCCAACTGGGTTAATATTGATGATTTGTTTACAAACAATTCATGTCCAACAAAAACGCCAACACGTTTAAAATCTTCATTACCTGAAACACCTTCTTCAGGAAATGAAACACTTTTATAATAAATCAATTCTTTTAAAAAATTTGAAAAGAATACATCTGTACCAAATTGCAAAGCGCTTTTTCTGTTAAGTCGTTTATCAACATATCCAGAAAAAATATAAAATGGAAATTGTCCACTTCGAACAACATCACTTTCATTAACTCCAGCTCTTAATACAATATTATACTTTAAAGGTTCTGTAAACTTTTTATCGTTTTCCGCTAATGTTTTTTGAAATTCTGGTTCTTCATCATCCAAATTATACACAACTCCTAAATTGAATGTTAGCGAATTAATACTCGCATTAGGTGCTTTTACATTGGCATTAGAATAATGTAAAAAGGACAAGCCACCTTGTAAACCAAAATTATCAATAATTCGTTCTTTTTTATAGTTAAGCATCACATAAGTGCTACTCATCAAATTAGACCCAAAAGCAATATTTCTGAAATTATTTTCTTTATCATAGGGCATATTAGTATATGCCAAACCTTGACCTATCCGAAACATTAAGTTACGATTAAAAAAATAAAAATTATAATGCGCATACATCGAAGGTACATTTCCTAAAACATCATTTTTTAAATTTTGATACGCAAAGGAAACGCCGTAATCTGGATAATTAAAACGTTGTTCCCAATACTTAAACCCATAAGTTTTTTTATTCCAACTTAAAATAAAACCTTCTGGATGCCCCTGTATTAAATGAAGAATATCATTGTTGTGCAATGCAATATTCCCTTTAAAGTAATTAACATCAAAATATGATGTGTTTTGATTTTCTTGTGAAAAAGAAAAAATACAATAGACAAGAAAAACACAAAAAAGAAAAAGCCTCATAAATAGATTTTGCGAAGCAAAAATAACCGAATATTTAAAACAACTGTGATGCTATCGCTTTTATATTATCACTTTTACCCATAGAATAATAATGTAAAACAGGTACTCCAGCTTTTTTAAGTGCTTCAGATTGTTTTACTGCCCATTCAATACCCACTTCTCTAACCTGAGCGTTATCCTTACATTTTTCTACTTCTTTAATCAATTCTTCAGGAATATCAATTTTAAAAACTTGCGGTAATAATTGTAAATGGCGTTTTACAGCAATTGGCTTAATTCCTGGTATAATTGGCACATGAATACCAGCTTGTTTAGCTATTTCTACAAACTTGAAATATTTTTCATTATCAAAAAACATTTGTGTAACCACATAATCAGCTCCAGCATCTACTTTTTCTTTCAAACGTCTCAAATCTGTTTGTAATGATGGTGCTTCCATATGCTTTTCAGGATACCCAGCAACACCAATACAAAAGTCCGATTTATGCTCAGCCTCCATCACATCATGTAAATATTTTCCAGTATTTAAATTCTGTATTTGCCTAACCAAATCTTTAGCAAACTGATGTCCACCCTTAGAAGGCTCAAAATATTTTTGATGACTCATCGCATCACCTCGCAACGCCATAACATTTTGAATACCAAGATAATGGCAATCAACCAACAAATACTCGGTTTCCTCCTTCGTAAAACCACCACACAACACATGCGGCACCGTATCCACGTTATATTTATGCTTAATAGCGGCACAAATCCCAACTGTTCCTGGTCGCATTCTCGTTATTTTTCTATCTAAAAGCCCGTCACCTTTATCAATATACACATATTCCTCACGCGAGGTGGTTACATCAATAAATGGCGGTTTAAACTCCATCAATGGGTCTATATTATCATAAAGCTCTTGAATATTTCTACCTTTTTGCGGCGGAATAATTTCAAACGAAAATAACGTATTCCCTTTAGCTTGTTTAATATGTTCGGTTACTTTCATAAATCTCAATCCTTAAAAAGGATACTTTTAATATGGTTATTATTTTTTTTGGCGTTACCACAAGGGTCGCGCTTTACAATACAAGTCCTCGCTCATACCTCGCTGCTGGCTTTCTGTTTCAATCTCTAACGCTTGCTCACTCTTCAGCTAAATTTGGATGCAACCACTTTCTAGCTTTTTCTTTGGTAATGCATTTTCTTACGGCATAATCTGTTACTTGATCGTCTGTAATTTTGCCCAAACCAAAATATTTAGCTTCCGGATTACCAAAATAGTACCCAGAAACTGCTGCCGCAGGCCACATAGCTAAACTCTCTGTTAAAGTTACCCCTATATTTTTTTCAACATCCAAAAGTTCCCAAATTGTTTCTTTTTCTAAATGATCAGGGCATGCAGGATAACCTGGTGCTGGACGAATGCCTTTATAACTTTCTTTAATTAAATCTTCATTAGTTAAATTTTCTTTTGCGTCATAACCCCAATGCTTAGTTCTTACTTGCTTGTGTAAATATTCAGCAAAAGCTTCTGCAAATCTGTCAGCAATAGCTTGTACCATAATAGCATTATAATCGTCATCCTTCTCTTTATAAAGGGTTGCTAACTCTTGAGCTCCAAAAATAGCCGTACAAAAAGCACCAATGTAATCTGTTTTTCCAGTTTGTTTTGGGGCTATAAAATCTGATAACGCTATGTTTGGAATCCCATCTCTTTTACTTAATTGCTGACGCAAAGTTCTAAAAACAGCTATTTCTTCTCCTTTTTTCTGAACAGAAATATCATCTTCAAAAACTGCATTTGCTTCAAATAAGCCAAAAACACCTTGAGGTTTTAAGGATTGTTTTGAAATAATTTGCTTCATCATTTCTTTAGCATCATCAAATAGTTGAGTAGCTTGTTCACCTACCACATCATCCGTTAATATCTCAGGATATTTCCCGTGTAAATCCCAACTTCTAAAAAACGGACTCCAATCTATAAAAGGTTCTAATTCTTTTAAACTCAATTGCTTTAAAACTTGGATACCTAATTCTTTAGGTTTCAAAATTTTAGAGGTATTCCAATCAATTTTATATTTACGTTTTCGAGCTTCATTAATTGAGATATATGATTTCTCCTTACCTCGTTTTAAAAACTTAGTTCTAAAATCCTCATAATCTGCTTTTAGTTTTGAGGTATATTCATGTGATGTTTTTTTGTTCAATAAATCGCCAACAACCGTTACCGCTCTCGATGCGTCATTAACATGAACAACTGCATTTTGATATTGGGTATCAATTTTTACAGCCGTATGTGCTTTTGATGTGGTAGCGCCTCCAATCAATAAAGGCACCTCAAAATTTTGTCGTTGCATTTCTTTCGCTAAATAAACCATCTCATCAAGTGATGGTGTTATTAATCCGCTTAAACCTATAGCATCTACACGTTCATCAATGGCTGTCTGAATTATTCTTTCTGGGGGTACCATCACCCCTAAATCAATAATCTCATAATTATTACAAGCCAACACAACACTTACAATATTTTTACCAATATCGTGGACATCACCTTTAACAGTTGCCATTAATATTTTTCCAACAGGCTCTTGAAAATCGCCTTTTTCAGCTTCAATAAAAGGGTTTAAGTAGCCAACTGCCTTTTTCATTACACGTGCCGATTTTACCACCTGTGGTAAAAACATTTTTCCAGCACCAAACAAATCACCAACTACATTCATTCCAATCATCAAATGGCCTTCAATAACCTCAATTGGTTTTTCTGCTTCCAATCTAGCTTGTTCAACATCTTCAATAATAAAAGCGTCAATTCCTTTAACCAAAGCGTGTGTAATTCTATCTTGAAGTGAATTTTGTCGCCATGATAAATCCAAGCCTTTTTCAACTTTTGAGCCTTTAACAGTTTCAGCGAAATCTAAAAGACGTTCGGTGGCATCGTCTCTTCTATCTAAAATAACATCTTCAACATGCTCTAATAAATCTTTAGGAATATCATCATAAACCTCTAAAAGTGCTGGATTTACAATACCTATATTCATACCAACTTGAATGGCGTGATATAAGAACACAGAATGCATCGCTTCACGAACACCATCGTTTCCTCTAAATGAAAACGATACGTTACTAACACCACCACTAACACTCACATTTTCTAAATTTTGACGAACCCAACGTGTTGCTTCTATAAAATCGATAGCATTTCTTTTATGCTCATCCATTCCTGTTGCTACAGGAAAAATATTTAAATCGAAAATAATATCTTCAGATGGAAAACCAACTTTGTTAACCAAAATATCATACGATCTTTTTGCTATTTCGATTCTGCGTTCATAATTATCAGCTTGTCCAACTTCATCAAAAGCCATCACAATAACAGCAGCACCATAACGTTTTATTTGTTTTGCTTCCCAAATAAATTTTTCTTCGCCTTCTTTAAGCGAAATAGAATTTACAACACATTTACCTTGTACAACTTGCAAACCAGCTTCAATAATTTCCCATTTAGAGCTATCTATCATAATTGGCACTCTGCAAATATCGGGCTCGGCAGCAATCAAATTCAAAAAACGAACCATCGCTTCTTTTCCATCAATAAGTCCATCGTCCATATTGATATCGATAATTTGAGCACCACCATCTACTTGATGACGGGCAATATCTAAAGCCTCATCAAACTTCTCTTCTTTAATTAATCGAAGAAACTTTCTAGATCCTGCTACATTGGTTCTTTCACCTACATTTATAAAATTACTGTTTTCATTCAGGATTAGTGGTTCCAATCCAGATAAACGCATGTATTTTGTTTGCTTCACTTTCATTATTCAACTATTTCAGTAACCCTTCTTGGTTTATATTTTGAAGCTATTTTAGCAATAACTTTAATATGTTGGGGTGATGTACCACAACATCCGCCAATAATATTGATAAGATTCTTTTTAAAATATTCTTCTATTTGTTCACCCATATCTTCGGGTGACTCATCATAAGTTCCAAAAGCATTGGGCAAACCTGCGTTTGGGTGTGCAGAAATTGCGAAATCAGTTTTGTTTGCAATGGCTTCTAAATGTGGTTGTAATAAGTTAGCACCTAAAGCACAATTAAAACCAATAGATAATAATGGGATATGGGAAACTGAAATTAAAAAAGCCTCAGCAGTTTGACCAGAAAGCGTCCTACCAGAAGCATCTGTAATAGTACCACTTAACATGATTGGTATATCTAAATTTCGATCATCTTTTACTTCTTCAATTGCAAATAAGGCTGCTTTAGCATTTAAGGTATCAAAAACAGTTTCGACTAATAAAATATCCACACCACCATCAATTAATGCTTCAACTTGTTGTTTATAAGCTAATCGTAATTCATCAAATGTTACAGCTCTGTAGCCAGGATCGTTAACATCTGGAGACATACTAGCTGTTCGATTTGTTGGCCCAATTGAGCCTGCTACAAAACGTGGTTTATGAGGTTCTTTAGCCGTAAACAAATCAGCGACTTCTTTAGCTATTTTAGCTGATTGATAATTTAATTCATATACTAAATTTTCCATTTGGTAATCTGCCATAGCAATAGTTGTACCTGAAAAAGTATTGGTTTCAACTATATCTGCCCCTGCTTCAAAATATTTAGCATGAATTTCTTTTATAGCTTGTGGCTGAGTGATAGATAATAAATCGTTATTCCCTTGTAAAGACGTTGGATAGTCTTTAAAACGATTTCCTCTAAAATCTGTTTCGGTAAATTTGTAAGCTTGTAGCATCGTACCCATTGCGCCATCTAGCACTAAAATACGATCTTGTAAAGCTTGTTTTATATTTGACATTGATATTATTTACATCTATCTGTCATCAAGAAAAGTGAAAAAAACTTTTCGTTATCTTTCCAATAATCTTAAAAAATTATTAGTAGAATTTAGCACCTTCTTTAAAGCTAAAGGGTTGCCAAGGCTTCAACGGGTCTATTCCCTCTACCTTTCTTGATAACACTATTAATACATTTATGAACTAGAGCACAAAAATAGGAACTATATTTTTGTTATTCAAACAAAGTAGAAGATAAATACCTATCACCTCTATCACAAATAATAGCAATGATAATACCTTCTTCAATTTGATCTGCTATTTTTAATGCACAAAATACAGAACCACCACTACTCATTCCTGCAAAAACACCTTCTTCCTTTGCTAATCTTTGAGTTGTTTTTTTGGCATCTTCTTCTGAAACATCAATTACTATATCTACTTTTTTTGGATCAAAAAACTTAGGCACATACTCTGGAGACCATTTTCTAATTCCTGGAATTCTTGCCCCTTCAGCAGGTTGTGCACCAACAACAGTAATATCTTTATTTTGTTCTTTTAAAAAGGTTGATGTACCAGTAATAGTTCCTGTTGTTCCCATGGTTGCTACAAAATGGGTAATTTTACCTTTGGTATCTCTCCAAATTTCTGGCCCAGTAGTTTTATAGTGCGCTTTCCAATTATCATTGTTTTCAAATTGATTTAAAAGAGTATACCCATTCTCATCACGTAATTTAAAAGCCAAATCTCGGGAACCTTCAATACCAATATCAGAAGGAGTTAAAATAACCTCAGCGCCATAAGCCTTCATCGTTTTAACACGCTCTTCGGTTGAATTTTCGGGCATAATAAGCACCATATTTAAACCCAATAATTTTGATATAAAAGCTAATGCAATTCCTGTATTTCCACTAGTAGCTTCAACAAGCGTGTCTCCTCTTTTAATATCACCACGTTTCAATGCTTGGTTAATCATATTAAATGCAGGTCGATCCTTCACACTTCCACCAGGATTATTACCTTCTAACTTTAAAAACAACCGCACGCCTTTTTTATTTATCAGATGTGTTGCTTCTACTAAGGGCGTATTTCCAATTTGACCTATTATGCTATTCTCGAATGCCATTTTTTTTGGGTCTTATTTTTATTTCAGTTTGATAGGTGACTAAAGAATTTTTTGGAACCGATTGTGTTATCCAAACATTGGCACCAATTGTACTGTTTTCTCCTATTACAATATCTCCTCCTAAAATAGTTGCATTTGCATAAATACAAACATGATCTTCAATAGTTGGATGTCTTTTTACTTTTGCTAAATCTTTAGATACTTGAATACCTCCAAGAGTAACTCCTTGATAAATTTTAACTTGATTACCAATAATTGCAGTTTCACCAATTACGATACCTGTTCCGTGATCGATATAAAAAGAATCTCCAATTGTAGCCCCTGGATGTATGTCGATACCAGTAACGCCATGAATGAACTCACTCATCATTCTGGGCAAAATATAAACACCTAAATTATGAAGCTCATGGCTCAATCTGTAAATTGAAATAGCATGAAACCCTGGGTAGGCCAAATATATTTCTTGCAAAGAATGCGAAGCAGGGTCATTACTTTCAAAAGCAATAGCATCTAAATCTAACTTTTGTCTTATTTTAGGCAGTTGTTTTTTAAAAACATTCCAAATTTCTTTTCCATTCTCAATCTCTAACTTATTAAGAATTTTAAGGAAGGTTTTTTCTAAATACTCTTTTTGGGCTATCTCTTGATTAGAATCAAACAATGAATAAAACAATCTTTTTGTAAATGTTTTAACGGTGTCTTTTAAACAAACGTTATAGCTTTTCATGATCTTAAACTTATAATTGAAATGTTTAATAATTTAAAATTGTTCTTGAAAGAAAAATAAAATAAGACCATTAGGTTCTGTAATAGAAAAACTTCTGTGACCCCATGATTGATTTGTGATTTCCTGCTTGAAAGGTATGTTAATTGATTTGTATTTATCGTATAATTCATCAATATTCCAAACTTGTATACACATAAAAACACCCTGAGGTGTTCGATAATCCAAACCAGAAATCTGAATTTCATGTGTATTTGGAAACTTCATAACTTCAATTAATCCATTGCCTGCTTGAAACAATGCCCCTTTGTCATTTTGATTTCTATCCCAAATATGCTCTAAATTAAAACCAAGCTTATCCTTGTAAAATTCAAGCGTTTCAACATATTTATTTGTAAAGAAAGTAAATCTAAATTGCCCTTGATTTTTCATAAAAATATTGAGGTCTTTTTTTAAATTAGATTTTAATTAATGGATTGAACCACTGCTTTGGGAGCTTCTTTTCGTGTACCATCAAAACCATCAATTCCACTTACGGTTGTATATTTTAAAACGTACTTTTTACCAGGATTTATAATTCTATAAGCAGCTTGACACATTAAAGTTGCCTCGTGAAAACCGCACAAAATCAATTTTAGCTTCTCAGGATAGATATTAACATCCCCGATGGCAAAAACGCCAGGTATATTAGTTTGATAGTTTAAGGAATTATCAACTTTAATAGCATTTTTTTCAATTTCTAATCCCCAATTTCCAATAGGACCTAATTTTGGAGATAAACCAAATAAGGGAATGAAATGATCGGTTTCTATTTTATTTGTTTCTCCATCAGAAACAACCGTTACTGCTTCAATTTTTCCATCGCCATGTAATGCTGTTACCTCAGCTGGCGTAATTAATTTAATTTTATTAAGTAGTGTTAATTCTCTAACTTTTTCAACTGAATCGAGTGCACCTCTAAACTCATTTCTTCTATGAATTAAAGTTACAGATGATGCGATATCAGCTAAAAATATACTCCAATCTAAAGCAGAATCACCTCCGCCAGAAATAATTACTTTTTTATTACGGTATACCTCTGGATCTTTTATAAAGTACTCTAAACCTTTATCTTCATAATTCTCAATCCCTTCAATAATTGGTTTTCTGGGTTCAAACGATCCCAAGCCACCTGCTATAGCTACTACTGGCGCTTGATGTTTAGTCCCTTTATTTGTTGTTACAATAAAGGAACCATCATCCTGTTTTTGTATAGTTTCTGCACGTTCTCCTAAAGTAAAACCTGGCTCAAATTGCTTACCTTGTTCTAACAAGTTTTTTGTTAAATCGCCAGCTAAAATTTCAGGAAATCCTGGAATATCATAAATTGGTTTTTTTGGATAAATCTCTGAACATTGCCCACCGGGTTGTGGCAATGCATCAATTAAATGACATTTTAATTTTAACAATCCTGCTTCAAAAACGGCAAATAAACCAGTTGGTCCTGCTCCTATGATAAGTATATCTGTTTTAATCATTTTAAGATTCCTTTTTCTCAATTAATCCTTTAGTAAATTCGTTAAGTGTCTCCACTTTTTCTTCAAAATTACCTTTTATTGTTTTTCTATATTCGTTTAAATTCTTAACCAAATCGTCTATATTCTCAGGAATAACATCCTCAAAAAACTGACGTAAACGTTTAGCTGTAGTTGGCGATTTTCCGTTAGTGGAAATAGCCACTTTTACATTACCTTTAGTAACAATACCACCCATGTAAAAATCACAATACGGTGGATTATCAGCTACATTTACTAAAATACTTCTTTTACGGCAGTGCCTGTAAACTTTCACATTCACTTCCGGAACATCAGTCGTTGCGACTACCATATGCTTTCCTTTTAAATACTTTTCTTTGTAAGTATCCATAATTAAGGTAACGTTTCCTTTTTTTGACAAAGATATTGTATCTTTTCTAAACATTGGTGATACCATCATTACAGATGCATCTGGACTCGATTTTAATAAGAACGTTAACTTCTCCTCTGCTACAAAACCACCACCTATGATGAGTATGTTTAAATTTACTGTTTTTAAAAAAATAGGGTATAAATTATTTCTTTCCAAAATCTAATAGTTTACGGCTACCTTGTTATAAATAGAGTTTAATACAACGCGTTCTTTCACAACATCTCCAATTACAATGATAGCTGGTGATGCTAATTGCTTTTCTTTTACAATTTGTTGAATAGAACTTATGGTACCTATACCCACATTTTCGTTTTCTGTAGTACCATTTTGAATGATGGCTACCGAAGTCTCTTGTTTGTTTTCTCCTAAAAACACTTTTACAATTTCATCCAATTTATGCATGCCCATTAAAATAACAACCGTTGCAGTTGATTGTGCTGCCAAAAAAATATCTTTTGATAATTGATGAGATTTTGTGGTTGCAGTAACTATCCAAAAACTTTCTGAAGTACCTCGTTTTGTTAATGGAATGCCTTGATAAGCCGGAACTGCTAATGCTGATGAAATACCAGGAACCACAAAGGTTTCTAAACCAAATGGTCTTACATAATCAATTTCCTCGGCACCTCTTCCAAAAACAAAAGGATCACCTCCTTTTAAACGTACAACGTGTCCTTTTTCTATAGCCTTTACAACAATAAGTTCGTTAATTTGATCTTGTTGATAGGCATAACAACCTTTTCGTTTCCCAACATAAATACATTCGGTATTATTGGATGCGTATTCTAATAATGCCTCATTTATTAGCGCATCATATAATATAACATCTGCATCCTTTATTGCCTTTATCGCTTTTAAAGTGATTAAATCTGCATCACCAGGTCCTGCTCCTACAACAGTTAATTTTGGAGTTTTGAAATTCATTATTCCCTTTTATTAACTGTTTAAATATTTGAAATACTAGTTTCTTGTTCTCTAAAATCTCTTACTTTTTGTAAAAAACCACGCGCATTTTCTATGTATTTTATAGCAAATGCCTCAGTAGGTGCCTGTTTATTAATTTGATAAATTAATTCTGGAAAAGAAGTCCCTAAATCAATTTTACCACTTTCAATAAAAAACTCATTAAATTGAGAAATAATACCTGCTTGAGTATTTGTTGATATATTATCAGCTAACAGCAAAGCTTTTGCCGAATTAACCAAAGAACTATAAGCATGATATATAGCATTTGAATACACTTTATTACCAAAGGATACTTTGGCATTTTCTATTTTTTCTTCACTTTCTAAAAACAAAGTAGCTATTAAATCTATAACAACACCAGCACATTCTCCTACACCAATTTCTTTAACATAGGCTTCATTGGTTCCCCAATCGATAAAATCTTCTTGAGTTAAATTTGTAACATCCTGTAAATCATTTAACAAATCGTAAAAATAACGTTCACCTTTTTCTTTATAATAATCTACAAATTTCTTTCCTTCCGCATGGGATCCAAAATCATTCAAAATTCTACGTAATGCTTCTGGACCTCTTTTACTAGGTACTTTTGCGACTTTATCAGCAAAAACACCGTTACCATCCCCTAAATTTCCACCACCCAACAATACTTGTAATGCAGGTGCCACTAATTTATTTGGTGTACGAACAGACATGCCTTGGAATCCAATATTTGCCATAGTATGTTGCCCACAAGCATTCATACAACCACTTATTTTTATTACCAAATCGTTATTCTCTAAATATTGTGGATATTCAGATTTAATAACACGTTCCAACTCATCTGCTATCCCTGTACTGCTTGCAATTCCTAAATTACACGTATCTGTTCCTGGGCAAGCAGTAATATCAACTGCCTTATTATATCCTGCCTCAACAAAACCAAGTTTATCTAATTCTGTATAGAAAAAAGGGATTAAGTCTTCTTTAACAAATGGAATCAATATGTTTTGACGTAGTGTTAAACGAATTTCTCCTGCAGCATATTTTTCAACTAAATCCGCCAACAATCGTGCTTTATCCGTATAAAAATCTCCTAAAAGCACTTTAATCCCAATTGCCACATAACCTTCTTGCTTTTGCGGAATTATATTGGTTGACTTCCATAAACTGAAAGCAATTTGGTCTTTAATTTCAACTATTGGCATATTAACTGATACTGGTTTAGAGGCTTCAAATGTATTTGCATTAATAGCTACCACATCAAACTCTATAGCATTTTGCTCTGCGCTGACTAACTCTCTGAAAGCCTCTAAACCAATATCCTTTATTAAAAATTTCATTCTAGCTTTAGCACGACTTTTACGTTCTCCATACCTATCAAAAATTCGTAAAACCCCTTCCATAACTGGAATAATTTTATCTGAAGGTAGAAAATCGTAAAGCACGTCTGCGTGTCGAGGTTGTGAGCCTAAACCACCACCAATCATGACTTTAAAACCTCGAACGTTATTTTCAATTTTAGCAATAAATCCTAAATCGTGCATGTAAGACAACCCTGTATCTTCATCTGAAGATGAAAAAGACACCTTAAACTTTCGTCCCATTTCTTGGCAAATTGGATTTCTTAAAAAGAAACGAAATAAGGCATCTGCATAAGGCGATACATCAAAAGGCTCATTAATATCTATACCAGCTGTTTCACTTGCTGTGACGTTTCTAACCGTATTCCCACAAGCTTCTCTTAAGGTTACATCATCTCGCTCTAATTCTGCCCAAAGTTCTGGTGTTCTATTTAAATCTACATAATGAATTTGAATATCTTGGCGTGTTGTAATATGTAAACGCCCTCTTGAATATTCATCGGATACGTCTGCAATTCTTTTTAGTTGATTACACTTTACTTTTCCAAAGGGTAATTTGATACGTATCATTTGAACGCCCTCTTGACGTTGCCCGTAAACACCACGAGCTAAACGCAGACTTCTAAACTTTTCTTCGTCTATTTTTCCATTATTGAAAAGCTCAATTTTATTAGCTAATTCGATAATATCTTTTTCAATAACTGGATTTTCAATTTCTGTTCTAAAACTTTGCATATTCTCTTTTTATTGAATAAAGCCAGCGCCTACGGTGTTATTATTTTGTGTATCAATTAGGATGAAAGACCCATTAGTTCTGTGATTTTTAAATGGATCGTAAAAAATAGGTTTATTTAATTTGAAGGTAACCGAAGCAATATCATTTACTTTTAAACCAGAAACATTTTCTTCAATACCAGAATAATCTGGATTGATTTTATGATTAATCTTATCAACTTTTGCTAAAACCTTATTAATGCCATGTTGTAACACGTATTTAGCACCTGTAGTTAATTGCTGAACATCCATCCAACAAACAGTTGCTGTAAATTGTTTATCGATAATAGGCAAGTCGCCAGATTTAACAATCATATCGCCTCGACTCACATTGATATCATTCTCTAAAGTTATCGTAACCGATGAGCGTCTTGAAGCTGTTTGATATTTTTGATCATAGAAAAAAATGTCTTTTATTTTAGATTTTGTTTTTGAAGGTAATACCATAATATCGTCTCCAACACTCAACTCACCTCCATAAACTTTTCCTGCGTAACCTCTAAAATCATGAAAATCTTCAGTTTTTGGTCTGATAACATATTGCACAGGAAAACGTGGTGTACCTACATTGTAAATATCTTTTTTATCAAGTTGCTCTAAATGCTCCAATAACGCTTCGCCTCTATACCAAGGCATGTTTTTAGATTTATTAACAACATTATCGCCTTTTAAAGCACTTACCGGAATGAATGTGATTTTTTGGTCTTGATAATCTCTTTTACGCATCAATTCTGAAAAATCAGCTTTGATTTTATTGTAAATTTCTTCAGAATAACTTACCAAATCCATTTTATTGATCGCCACTACAACATCTTTAATTCTCAATAAATTATTAATAAAAAAATGACGATTTGTTTGCTCAATTACACCTCTTCTTGCATCTATTAAAATAATGGCTGCTTGTGATGTTGATGCTCCGGTAACCATATTTCTGGTATACTCGACATGCCCTGGAGTATCAGCAATAATGTAACTTTTCTTTTGTGTTGAAAAATAAATATGTGCGACATCAATGGTAATTCCTTGTTCTCTTTCAGCTACCAAGCCATCAGTAGCTAATGAAAAATCTAAATAATCATATCCACGTTGCTTGCTTGTTTTTTCAATGGCTTCTAGTTTATCTGTAGTTAATGATTTAGTATCGTAAAGAATACGACCTATTAAGGTGCTTTTTCCATCATCTACACTCCCAGCTGTTGCTATTTTTAATACTTCCATTTTTTATGCTATTGGCTAATTCCCTTAACCTTTTTTAAAGTTTTCATGTTAATTAAATTAAATCTGCTCTAGTAAATTTTTAAAAGTAACCTTGTTGTTTACGTTTTTCCATGGCTGCTTCTGAACGTTTATCGTCAATACGTGCGCCTCGTTCTGAAATAGTAGATTCCCTAATTTCCTTAACTACTTTAGAAATTGTTGTTGCATCAGATAAAACAGCTGCAGTACAACTCATGTCTCCAACGGTTCTGAAACGTACTAAACGATCTTCAACCGCTTCGTGTTCATCTCTATAAACAACTTCATCATCAGCAGACCAAATTAAACCGTCACGTAAAAATGTGGCTCTTGTGTGGGCAAAATAAATAGAAGGAATTTCAATATTTTCTCTTTCGATATAAGACCAAACATCCAGTTCTGTCCAATTTGAAATAGGAAAAACACGTACATTTTGTCCGTGATCGATTTGACCATTTAGCATATCAAACAACTCTGGACGTTGGTTTTTTTCATCCCATTGTCCAAAATCATCACGCACTGAAAAAATACGTTCTTTAGCTCTCGCTTTTTCCTCGTCACGTCTTGCACCACCTATACAGGCATCAAATTTAAATTCTTCAATAGCATCTAATAGGGTTGTAGTTTGCAACATGTTTCTGCTAGAATATCTTCCAGATTCTTCTTTCACTTTTCCTTCGTCAATGGAATCTTGAACATTTCTAACAATTAGGTCTAAACCTAATTCTTCTACTAAACGATCTCTAAACTCAATAGTTTCAGGAAAGTTATGACCTGTATCAATATGCATTAAAGGGAACGGGACTTTTGCAGGATAAAAAGCCTTTACTGCTAACCGAACTAAAGTGATAGAATCTTTTCCTCCTGAAAATAACAGCACTGGTTTTTCAAACTGTGCAGCTACTTCTCTTATGATATATATCGCTTCATTTTCAAGCGAATTTATGTGTGATGTATCTTTATTAGCCATATTTATTTCATCAATTTTCTTAAGCATGTAAACCACACTCTCTGTTTTCTAAAGCTTTTGTTGGATCGAAGTATTTAAACTCGTTTGGTAAATTATTCTCTACTAAATATGTGTCTAATTTTTCATCAGACCAGTAATAAAAAGGACTTACTTTTAAAACGTCATCTTTACTTAAACTAAAAATTCCGATACTATCTCTAAAGGAAGTTTGTCCTTGGCGCAAGTTTGTGAACCAAACTTTTGGTTTATGAAATTCCAAAGCACGTTTAAAAGGCTCCAACTTTACCTGTTCAGTAAATAAACTGTGTTCCGGAGAGTCAATACTTGGAATTCCCATAACCACATCACGATGTGCGACCGTTTGTTTTGGCACATATAAAAAAATGTTTAAACCTAAATCCGCTATTAAAACCTCGGCATGTTTATACGTTTGCGGCGTATTGTAACCGGTGTCACACCATACAACTGGTATTTTAGAATTTACATTACTTACGGCGTGAAGTATAGCTGATTCATAAGGCCTAAAATTTGTAGTTACAACAGCTTCATTACTGAGTTCAAAAGCCTTTTTGATAATTTCATTAGGTAAGGCTTTTTTGTATTGAATATTTAATTCATCTATTATATTCTTGTCCATGATTATTTCCCCCATTTTATATTATTCCAAGCACGCTCATGAAAAAAATACAGTACCATTTTGGTAACCAATTCTACTAAACCAATTGAAAAAGCTAAAGCTAAAGTACCTGTTATTAACCAAGAAATTAAAACCGTATCAAGTGTCCCAACAATTCTCCAACTTATTGTTTTCGCTAAACTTCTTTTAAGTTTTTCGTTGGGCTTATCAGTTAAGTCTGATGTTTTTTCTTGTTTTGTATGTCTAGTTAAAACGCTATCAATAATCATTTAAAAAATATTTAATATTAATCCTATCGATTTAATAGGAAATACAAATATAAAACTTATTATTAAAGCACAAACAGTTTTAATACTTTTTTAGAATAATTGAATTTTATAGAATAAAAAAAGAAAAAGAATTAATAAAAAGCAATTGAATTGATAAATCCGCAGTATTAATTACTGGATAAGTCAGCTAAGGTTGTGTTTTTAAATACATTTAAAGTACTATCACGCACCTGGATCATAAGTTTATGTACACTACAAGAAACCTCATCAGGGCAATCATCACATTTTTCATAAAAATTTAAACTAACACAAGGAACCATAGCAATTGGTCCTTCTAGAACACGCATTACTTCTGTCATCAAAATTTCAGAAGGTTGTTTTCTTAAATAGTACCCACCATACTTACCTTTTTTTGATCCTAAAATACCAGCTTTTCTTAAGGTAAGTAATATGCTCTCTAAAAATTTTTGAGGTATTTGCTCACCTTTGGCAATAGCTCCAACTTGAACAGGTACGTCACTTGCATTTCTGACAATGTAAGTAAGTGCTTTTAAACCGTATTTAGTTTTTTTGGATAGCATGATGCTAATATATACTAATTTAACGCCTGCTCCAAATCCGAAATAATATCATCTACATGTTCCAAACCAACTGAAACACGCACTAAACCATCCGTAATATTTACCACTAATCTGTCTGCTTCTGCTAAACTGCTGTGTGTTGTAGATGCGGGATGTGTTACAATAGTTCTCGTATCACCTAAATTAGCAGAAAGCGAACACATTTTTATCGCATTAATAAAATTACGTCCTTTTTCAATACCACCTTTTACTTCAAAAGCAACAATATTGCCCCCTAATTTCATTTGTTTTTTAGCCACTTCGTATTGTGGATGCGATTTTAAAAACGGATATTTTACCCAATTTATTTTAGGATGATTTTCTAAAAAATCAGCCACTTTTAATGCATTTTCACAATGTTTATCAACTCTTACGGCTAAAGTTTCTAAACTTTTAGATAAAACCCAAGCATTAAAAGGTGATAATGCAGGACCTGTATTTCTAGAAAACAAATAAATTTCTCTTACTAAATCGGCTCTCCCAACGGTAACGCCACCTAAAACACGACCTTGTCCGTCAATTAACTTGGTAGCCGAATGAATAACTAGATGCGCTCCATATTTAATAGGTTGTTGTATGTAGGGTGTTGCAAAACAATTATCTATTACTAAAATAAGGTTGTGCTTTTTTGCGATGTTTCCTAATAACTCTAAATCGATAATATCGATAGCTGGGTTTGTTGGAGACTCTGCATATAATATTTTTGTATTTGACGTGATAAAACGTTCAATAGTTTCTGGCTCGTTAATATTAAAATAACTGGTTGTAATTTGCCATTTAGGTAAAAACTTTGTAAATAATGTGTGTGTAGAACCAAACACTGAGCGCGCAGATACAATATGATCACCACTATTTAATAAAGCCGCAAAAGTTGAAAACACCGCTGCCATCCCTGTAGCAAAAGCATGACCACTTTCCGCTCCTTCCATTTTACAAATTTTATCAACAAATTCTGATGTATTTGGATTTGTAAAACGACTATATATATTTCGTTGCTTTTCTTCAGTGAATGATGCACGCATATCTTCAGCATCTTCAAAAACAAAACTAGAAGTTAAATATAATGGTGCACTATGTTCTAAAAAATCAGTCCGTTCTAGTTGTGTCCGAATCGCTTCTGTTTCAAATTTCTTCTTATTCTCGCTCATTTAATTTTGTTTGGCCACGAATTCAAAAAATGTTTTACTTTTAAAAGATTCGTGTATTACTGGCTGAATTATTTCTTCAAAATTATTATCACACTTCAACTGAATCAGTGTTACAAACTAATTTATATGTTTAGACAATCTTAAAATATCTCCAAAAACACCACGAGCTGTAACCTCCGCTCCTGCTCCTGCTCCTTGAATCACTATAGGTTGTTCACCGTAACTTTCAGTAAATATCTCAAAAATAGCATCACTACCTTTTACATGCCCTAGAGTACTATCTTCTGGAATAGATACTAATTTTACTTCTAAATGCCCTTTATCCAGTGACAAATCACCTGATAAATCCCCAACATATCGTAATACATGACCTGTTTCTTGATTCTGTTTTATATTCTGAAATTCATCATCAAGAACTTCTAACTGATTTAAAAAAGAGTCTACAGAAATATTCTGATACGCTTCTGGAATTAAATTTTGAACAGAAACATCTTCAAATTCATTTTGCAAATCTAACTCTCTTGCTAAAATTAATAATTTTCTAGCCACATCATTTCCAGAAAAATCTTCTCTTGGGTCTGGTTCGGTAAAACCTTTATCAATTGTTTCCTGAATAATGGTACTAAAAGGTTTATTCTGCACTGAGAAATTATTAAATAAATAACTCAATGTCCCAGAAAATACACCACGAATTCTAGTAATATTTTCACCCGATTCGTGTAATAACTTAATGGTATCAATTAAAGGTAAACCTGCACCAACTGTAGTTTCGTATAGATACTGTTTATTATTATCCTTTAATTTCACTCGTAATTCTTTATAAAAATCATGAGTAATAGTATTGGCTATTTTGTTTGAAGACACCAAATCGAAACCAGCTTCTACCAAAGGTATATAATTTTGATAAAAATTTGAACTCGCTGTATTATCAACAGCAATTAAGTTTTCCATGTGATTTGCTTTTGCAAAAGCAATAATATCATCAATAGAACTTTTAGTCTGAATTGTTTTTATATCCGATTTCCAATTTAAATCAACACCTTTTTTATTTAAAAGAAGTTGTTTAGAATTTGCAATAGCAAATACATTTAGATGGATTCCTTTACGTTTTTCAATGTCGTTTTTAGACTTTAAAATCTGATTTATCAACGCACTTCCAACTAATCCATGACCAAAAATAGCAATGTTTACTTTTTTAGAAATACCAAAAATCTCACCATGAATAACATTCATAGCTTTATGAAGCTGACTCTTTTTAACTACCAAACTCACATTTCTACCCGTTACCGTATTATTAAAAAGTAAAGGTGTAATTTGATTTTTTATAAGGGCATTAAATGGTTTATGAAATGAACTTAATTCAATACCAATAATGGATATTACAGCCACATCATCTACCACATCAATTTTATTAACATCTTGAGAATAAAAATCTTTTTCAAACTCGCGTTCTAATGCAATAACAGCTTGGGTAGCTTGGTCTGCATCAATAATAAGACCAATACCTCTTTCAGAAGATCCTTGAGAAATGATGCTTACACTAATATCTTTATTGGCTAATGCACCAAAAATTCTGGCATCCACACCACTTTTACCCAACAAACCTCTACCTTCTAAATTTAAAAGTGCCACATTATCTAAAACGGATAATGATGTTACCTCTTTTGAGTTTGGTTTAGCTGTAATTAAAGTGCCCTCATCATCCGAATTAAAGGTGTTTAAAATACGTAAGTTGATGTTTTTTTCAACTAACGGAATAATGGTTTTTGCATGTAATACTGTGGTTCCAAAATTGGCCAACTCGTTAGCTTCACTAAATGACAGCTCTCTTATTTTTTGAGCATCCTCGACAAAATCCGGGTTTGCTGTATAAATACCACTTACATGTGTGTAGTTTTGCAACTCTTCAGCATCTAAATAATTTGCTAATAAAGCCGCTGTATAATTACTACCATTTCTACCTAAAGTTGTGGTTTCGTTATCGGTGTTTGAGGCTATAAAACCCGTAACAATATGAACGGTATTGCTACTATTTATTTTAAAATACCCCTTAATATTATCTTTTGAAAGTTGTGCTATTGGTTTAGCATTCCCAAAATTACCATCCGTTTTTATAAGTTTTCTAGCATCTGTAGCTTTCGCTTTAATAGCTTTTAACTTCAATAATTCTGATACTATCTTAACAGATAATAATTCGCCTTGTGCTAAAATTTCATCTTTAGTTTTTTTACTAAAATCCCTTAATAAACTTACACCCTCAAATAATTTTTCTAAAACTGAAAATTCTTCTGAAAAATCAATCGTACTTAATGGCTCTTTTTGATAATTTTTAAAAAATTCAAAATCATTTTTATAATCTAATCCTTTATGGGCTTTATTAAGAATGTCTTCAAGCTCATCGGTAGCATTACCACGAGCTGAAACTACAACTGTTATTTTTTCTCCAGCATTTACTTTATTTTCGATGATAGAAATCACTTTATTTAAGCCTTCTCCATTAGCTAAAGATTTTCCTCCAAACTTTAATACTTTCATTTTTTTCTTTTTTGAATCTGGTACAAATATGCCTTCTACAATTTTTTCTAATTGCTCATATTCCATTAAAAACGCATCATGTCCATGTACCGAATTAATTTCATTGTAAGTAACATTTGCATGCGTTACTGCCAATTGCTTATGAGTTTGCCTATTTTCTTCAGCTGTAAAAAATAAATCAGAATCAACGCCAATGATATGTATGTTAGCCTGAATGGCTTCCAAAACATTTAAATCAGATTTTCGGTTTTTAGTAACATCAATCGTTTTTAGCAATTGATTCATTAATTTATAAGCTGAAAGTTGAAAACGTTCTTGTAATTTCTTTCCGTGATGCAACAACCAACTTTCTACATTAAAAATTTCTGAATCTTCATTTTTTGATCGTTGAAATCGCTCTTTAAAAGATTCAGGTGTTCTGTAACATAACATTGCATGCATTCTTGCATCGTGAACAGGGTTTTTAGAATTTAGCAGAAACTGCTCTTGTATTTGACAATTTGCAATCAGCCAATCAGTCGATTTCCAATCGGTAGCCACTACAACTAAATGCTCTGTGAAATCAGGTTGTAATACCGCCATTTCCCATGCAATTCCACCACCTAAGGAACCTCCAATTGTTGCAAATAGTTTGCCTAATTTTAATTTGTTTAAGCCTATTAAAAACAGTTTTGCTATATCTCTGGCAACAAAATCTTTGTAGTTTTCAATTACAAAACCATCAAACCCATTTCCTGGAATATTAAAAGCTACAACGGTGTAAAGATTGGTATCGATAACTTTATCTGCTCCTACTAAATCTTTCCACCAGCCATTTTCGCCTGCAACATTACTGTTACCAGTTAGCGCATGATTTACAAGTATAACAGGCGCAGAACCTAAAGCTTTCCCAAAAATTTGATAACTCAATTTTATCTCTAGGATTAAGACTTTACTTTGTGTAGTAAAGTTTTTAATGATGATATGTTGCAATAAATGCTTCAATTAACTTATTTTATTATATGGTTGCGAAAGCAGCTTTCAAATCAGCTTTTAAATCCTCTAAATCTTCGATTCCAACTGATAAACGAATTAAATCTGAAGTTACTCCTGCAGATTGTTGTTCTACTTCATTTAATTGTTGATGTGTTGTACTAGAAGGGTGAATAATTAATGATTTTGTATCTCCAATATTTGCTAATAATGAAAATAATTTAGTGTTATCTGCAATAGCTTTTGCTGCATCAAAACCACCTTTGGCGCCAAAGGTAACAATTCCACTCTGACCATTAGGCAAATATTTTTTAGCTAAGCCTTTATAATTACTACTTTCTAAACCAGGATAATTTACCCAAGCTACTTCATCTTGTGCTTCTAACCATTTTGCTAATGCTAAAGCATTTTCACTGTGTTGTTTGATTCTAACAGAAAGTGTTTCTAATCCTTGAATGATATTAAAAGCATTTGTAGGGCTTAAAGCACCTCCAAAATCTCGTAGACCTTCAAGAATTAATTTAAATGTATAGGAAGAAGCTCCTAAAGTTTCATAATATTTTAAACCATGATAACCTGCGGAAGGCTGGGTGAATTCGGGAAATTTCCCATTAGCCCAATCAAAATTACCACCATCAATTATAGCACCTCCTAATGAATTTCCTTGACCACCAATATATTTTGTTAAGGAGTGAATAACAATATTAGCTCCATGTTTTATGGGATTTAACAAAGCAGGGGTAGCAACCGTATTATCTACAATAAATGGCACACCTGCTGCTTTTGAATGCTTTGCAATAGCTTCAATATCTAAAACATCTAATTTTGGATTTCCTAAAGATTCTACAAAAAAAGCACGTGTATTATGTTGTACGGCAGCTGCAAAATTCTCAGGATTATCAGCATCTACAAAAGTTGTTGTAATACCCAAACGTGGTAGTGTTACATTTAATAAATTATAAGTACCTCCATACAAACTGCTTGAAGCAACAATATGGTCGCCAGCTTTTAAAAGTGTTAATAATCCAGTTGAAATAGCCGATGTACCTGAAGCAAAAACTACAGCTCCAACACCACCTTCAATGGTTGCTAAACGTTCCTGCAAAATTTGGTTAGTTGGGTTATTTAAACGTGTATAAATAAACCCTAATTCTTTGAGTGAAAACAAGTTTGCGGCATGATCTGAATTATTAAAAACATAAGATGTTGTTTGATAAATAGGAACGGCTCTTGCTCCTCCATTTGCTGCGAAATCATGTCCTGCATGTAATGCGTTTGTTGCTAATTTTTGTGTACTCATTTTTCTAATTTTTTTATTAATAAATTAATTAAAAAGCCAAATGCGCTTATGAAAGCGTACTTAATAGAAAAATGTTAAAAAGAATATAGAAATTACTTTCTGTAATTTCGTTAGGTTATCTATCTAAAACTCTAAATTATTTTTAGAACTTAAGTAGAATTTAGCACCTTCTTTACAAGTAAAGGGTTGCTAAGGCTTCATAGGGTCTAATCCCTCCGCCTTTCTTGATAACATTTCAGTAAGTGCTTGAACTTTGTGAGTGCAAATATTCGTTCAGAAAAAGTTAATATCCAAATTTTTTTGATTAAAATTTTAAATTTATAAATGGTTTTGGCTAATTAAAAACTTTTCTTGTATCACTAAATCTATTGGTTTATTTTGAATTTTAGACTCCAACCACGAGATAATATCTAGATATAAAAAGGCACGACTTTGATAAGGGTCGTTCTCAAATTCTTTTAATTTTTTGTGAAGCTTCACAAATTCTTCTCTCACTTCGTGTGGATAAATATCCCCCAAACCTCTTAAAAATTTTATAAACTCTTTTTGAACTTCATACAAATCTTCCATTTTAATCAAAAACTTGTAAGTGCTCTTAATTAAAACATCCAAATGGTAATCTAGACCGGCTTCATAATGAGCAACAAGATTTAAAATTCTAGCAAAACAAAGCAAATCTTCACGCATTTGTAAAGACTTATTACTAATAATTTTTTCTAAAAATTTAATACATTTTTTATTTTCTCCAGCACCAAAATACATACTTGCTATTTTGTAATAAAACACCATAATGTGATGCTCATCAATACGGTTGTTATATTTTTTTAAACGTTCTAAAAGCTCATCAATAAGAGGCAAACCTTCTTTAAACCTGCCTTCCATAAAATGGAGATTAAACTTATTATTATAAATAAAAAGGAAAGCTAAACTTTCATTATTATCATCTAAAGGAAACCAACTTTCCTTAGTAATAGCTTCAAGTTGAAGCAAAGTTTCTTTAAATTTTTCGTACTGTCTTAAATAAAAAAGTGTTTCTAATAAATAATGATTTCCTCTTAAAAAAAAGACTGGGTTTAAAATAATTTGATCTTTGTTTTCGTAAAATAAACTAACCCATTTTGATGCATATTTATAACAAGATAAAAAATCGACAGTTAAAAAACTGTACCATAAATACGATTTATAAAGCCAGAGTTTTTCTCTAAATCCAAGTTTATTAATATCATATTTTGGGAGTCTATCATTAAAATAATTGGTAATTATTTGATGCTCTTCATCATTCTTAATATAGCCGGTTTTTAAAAATAATCCATATAATTGAAGTGATAAATTGGATAATTTACTAGCTAAAACATTTTGCAAACTAAGCTCTTTGGCTTGTATAGTTAGCTCATCAGCTCTATTACTTAAACTTCTTGTAATATATTGAGATTCAATAACTTTTTCAAGTTCCACAATTTCATAAGCCACATTTTTTTCTTCATGAGAAATGGCTAAAGTTTTAGCTTTATCTAATATTTTTAAACTCTGTTTGTATAATCCTTTGTGGTAAAGTATTGTTGCAAAATCAAGTTGTTCACGAATTTGAATTCTAATATTTTGATGCGAAGGATTGAGTCTTAAGCTTATTAAAATTTGTTTATATAAATGCGCTTTTAAATTTGAAAGCTGCTGTTTTTTAACAATACCCTTTTTTAAAATTGTCGATTCATCATAAACTGATAATTTATCAAGAATATTAAATAACGTTAAAAATTTAGAGTCTTCATTTACCCCTAATCTTCCAACATAAAGTTTGAATTGTCTTTTTTCAGATTTTGACAAGGACTTTACTAATATAAACAAATTATCTTTTTGCTCTTTTGTCATAGTTATAAAAACAATAATAAAATATTGATTTACAGTATTTTAAACTAATTATTACTAAGTTAAACATCGTAATAATATAACGTTGAATTCTCTTTTTCGATAACCAAAATATAACTTCGTAGAACAATAAGAAAATATATTTTAATAAATGTCTGATAATAAAGTTCAAATTTTTGATACAACACTAAGAGATGGAGAGCAAGTACCTGGTTGTAAGCTAAATACTGAGCAAAAAATAATTATAGCCGAACAACTTGATATTTTAGGTGTTGATATTATTGAAGCGGGGTTTCCGGTTTCTAGTCCTGGCGACTTTAAATCAGTTGAAGAAATTGCTAAAATTGTAAAACACGCTACGGTTTGTGGTTTAACACGCTCAGTTGAAAATGATATCAAGGTAGCTGCTGAAGCTTTAAAATATGCTAAAATACCCCGAATACATACAGGTATTGGAACCTCAGATTCTCATATTAAACATAAATTCAAATCAACTCAAGAGGACATCATTGATCGCGCTGTGAAAGCTGTAAAATATGCTAAGTCTTTTGTTGAGGATGTAGAGTTTTATGCGGAAGATGCAGGTAGAACTGATAATGAATATTTAGCTAGAGTTTGCGAGGCTGTCATAAAAGCTGGAGCTACTGTTTTAAATATTCCAGACACAACTGGATACTGTTTGCCAAGTGAGTACGGAGCTAAAATAAAATACTTAAAAGAAAACGTAAATGGTATTGATAAAGCTATTTTATCTTGCCATTGCCATAACGATTTAGGATTGGCTACTGCAAATTCTATTGAGGGAGTAATTAATGGAGCTAGACAAATTGAATGTACCATAAATGGTATTGGAGAACGCGCTGGAAACACTGCTTTGGAAGAAGTGGTTATGATTTTAAAACAGCATCCTTATTTAAACCTAGATACTAGAATTCAAACCCAAATGCTTTATGGTATTAGTCAACTAGTTTCGGATAGTATGGGAATTTATACCCAACCTAATAAAGCCATTGTAGGTGCAAATGCATTTGCCCACAGTTCTGGTATTCATCAAGATGGGGTAATAAAAAATCGTGAAACTTACGAAATTATTGACCCTAAAGATGTTGGTGTAACAGAGTCCGCTATCGTTTTAACAGCTAGAAGTGGTAGAGCCGCATTAGCATACCGAGCAAAAAATATTGGATATGAATTAACAAAGCTTCAATTAGACGAAATCTATACAAAATTTTTAGATTTTGCCGATAAAAAAAAGGAAGTGGTTGATAATGATATTCATCAAATTATAGAAAATAGCAAAGTATACAAAGAAATTATTTCTGCTTAAACTAAAGTAAATGAAATTAAATATTGCCGTTTTACCAGGAGATGGTATTGGCCCAGAGGTTACAGCTCAAGCCGTTAAGGTTTTGAGAGCTATTGCTATGGAATTTAATCATGTATTTACTTTTAATTACGGACTTGTTGGTGCTTCGGCTATTGATAAAACAGGAAATCCTCTACCTGATGAAACTATTAGCATATGTAAAAAAGCAGATGCTATTTTATTCGGAGCTATTGGTAATACCTCTTATGATTTAGATACCAACGCTAAAGTCCGTCCAGAACAAGGGCTTTTAGGGCTTCGTAAAATTCTAGATTTATTTGCTAACATCAGACCTGTAATTGCTTATGAAGATTTACTAAACAAATCTTCTTTAAAGAAAAGCCAAATTAAAGAGACTAATATTCTTATATATAGAGAATTAACAAGTGGTATTTATTTTGGTGAAAAAAAATTAAGTGAGGATGGTAATAAAGCCTCAGATATTTGTGAATATACACGCGATGAAATTGAGCGTATCACACATTTAGCTTTTCAAGCTGCTCAAGCAAGAAAACGAAAACTTACTTTAGTTGACAAAGCAAATGTTTTAGAAAGCTCTAGACTTTGGCGTAGAGTTGTTCAAGAATTAGCAACTCAATATCCTAATGTAAAAACAAACTACATGTTTATTGACAAAGCGGCAATGGAGCTTATTATTAACCCAAAACAGTTTGATGTTATTTTAACTGAAAATATGTTTGGAGATATTTTATCAGAAGAAGCCAGCGTAATTGTAGGTTCTATTGGCTTATTAGCTTCTGCATCTATAGGTAAAGATCACGCAATGTTTGAACCCATTCATGGTGCATACACCAGAGCTACTAATAAAGGCATTGCTAACCCCATAGCTTCTATTTTATCAGCTGCCATGCTATTAGACCATTTTGGTTTAGATGATGAAGCTTCTTTATTGAGAGAAGGGGTTGATAAATCATTAAAACTACATATTACCACACCAGATTTAAATACTAAATACGATAATATTACCACCACTAAAGTTGGGGATTTTATAGAAGATTTTATAAATAATCCTGATGAAACCAACTTAAATTTTACCAACATCCACCTGGGGCAATCCACAATTATTTAATTACTTGAGTTAGTCAATAAGCCAAATTAAAAATATCACTCGGGTTACTCCATAAAAGCGCATCTAACTAATGCGCTTTTTTAATATAATTAATTTAATCTTCACTCACTGCTACAGCAATTTTAGAATCTGCTGTGCCATAATACAAAAACCACTTATTCTGTTTTTTAACTAAACCTTCAACAAAACAAACCTGATTTACTTCACCAATTTTCTCATAATCCTTATCTGGGTATATAAAATAGCCTTTCGTTCTATCTATTAATTTATAAGGCACATCTTTATCAAAAAGGGCTTGTCCTGCTGCGTAAGAAAATTTTGGTAAGTTAGTATCATTAAAATTTGCAGCATTACTTCCATTATATATTAATAAAATACCTTGGTTTTTAAATAAAGCATAAGGTCCTGGTTCTACAAGTCTGCTATCAAAATATCCCATTCTTGGATTTAAAACAGAAATTCTATGGTTAGACTCCTCGTTTTCACAAACTTCCCAGTTGATTAAATCTACTGAATTTGCTAAAAAAATATTAGTATCACCAAAATACATCCAATATTTTCCATCAATCTTTTTCGCTATTGGCTTACCATCTTTCATTTCTATGACAATAGCCCCAGATTTAGTCCAAAGATCTTTATAGACATCATCTTTAAATGCCAAACCATGTTTTGTCCAGTTGGTTAAATCTTTTGAGGAAGCTACACTTAAACGAGCCGTTTTCCCATCATATGCCGTATAAGTCATAACATAAGTACCTTCATTATTCATTACTATTCTTGGGTCTTCAATTCCATCAAAATAACAATCTTTACAATCTTCAAAATCTTTATCTTTTAAAAACTTTTTATAGTTCCACTCATAAATTTTCATAAAATCATCATCTGGAAATATCACAGGTGATGGTTTTTTTTTAAAATGAAGACCATCAACACTTACTGCCAAACCAATTCTAGATGTCCCTGATGAATCTTGCGCTCTATAAAATAAAAACACTTTATTATCTTTCAAAATAGCCGAAGGATTTAAAACGTTTCTACTTTCCCAAAAAACTTCTGTTTCAGATAAAGGACAAGCGAATTTTAAACTAAAAGAAGGGACTAGTATAGGATTGAGATTATCTACCTTATTAAAGCTGTTAAATGCCCAATTATTAACTTTAGCCAAATTAGCGTCATTGGACTCTTTTAATTTAATGCAGGAAACTATAAAAACGGCTAAAATTAAAATGTATAAATTTTTCATAATTTCATAATTATTCATGTTGAAAATTTACTTTTTGGTCTACAAAATAAAAGGCGAATTTTAATTTGTAATTATGAAACACATTATACCATAGTAAATTTTTAATGGAAGTTTTAACAAGGTAGAATAAATTTTTGGTATAACTATAAAACGAATAATAATGTTTAAATGTTTTAAGAAAGGTTATAAAAAGAAGAAGAGCGCAGTCTCTCACCTTGCGCTCATCTTAAAAGATTAATAAAGTTGTAACTCTCAATACAACTTTTAATTTGAAGAGTTAAGTAGTCCCAAACTATAGCACTCCTCAAATTTTAATTTTAGCTATTAATATCCTAATAGGAATAATTACTACAATAAATAAGCAACTTTGGTGCCAAAACTATAAAGTGATGAAAAAAACTTATAAAATATTATAAATCAGTTAATTAAATTTTGTAAAAATATTTTAATCCTGATTAAAATTAATTAAAAACTACGATATTTCGTGTAGTTACTAAATATCGTAGTTTTTAATTTAGGCTAATTAACATTTTAATTATTACATATTATTTTTGCAACGTATTTTTAACCTTTAATTTAGCCTAAATCCAATTCATCTTATCGATTTAAAAAAAAGAAGAGCGCAGTCTCTCACCTTGCGCTCTTCGCTAAAAAGAAATAGGGATACTCTCAAATACCTATTTCGTTATATAATTTAAAACACAATAACCCAAACTAAATTGTTTTAAATTAACTTATTACTTATTCTGAAAACTTCTCTCTTAAAATACTAAACAGCTTTTGTTTTATTATTGGTTTTGTAACATAATTATCAGCACCCACTTCTTTAGCTTTTTCATAGACGCCATTTTCAACAAATGCAGATTGTATAATTATAAGTGAATCTTTATTAAACTCTCTTATACTTTTCGTTGCCTCAAAGCCATCAATTCCTGGCATTCTAATATCCATTAAAATTAAATCAATATCTGAGTGCTCCTTTGCAATTTCTATAGCCTCAAGACCATCTGTGGCATACAACATCTCTTTGCTAATATCTTTAAGTAAAATCCCGAGAAAAGTTCTTACAAAATTCTCATCATCAACAACAAGTATTTTCAACTTCTTAATATCACTAAAATTATTATTGCTTCTGTTTATTATATCAATCTTTTCATCAACACATTCATACGGTAAAACAAAACGAAACTCCGAGCCTTTACCTATTTTACTTTCAACTAATATTTTTCCATAAAGCATATCAGCGTAAGCTTTAGCTATAGACAAGCCTAAACCAGACCCCTCATAAACTCTATTATCACTCATATCGGCTTGAATAAATCGATCAAAAATAATTTTTTTCTTATCTTCTGCAATCCCGATTCCTGTATCTTTTACAAAAAACTCTATCATTTTTTCGCCTGCAACATTTGCAAGTTTACAACCAAAAGTTATACTGCCTTTATTGGTATACTTAATGGCATTTTTAATTAATTTTGTTAAAATCGAGGTTATCTTATGTTTATCAGAATTAATAACTAGGTTATTATTTAACAACTCATTTTCATAGAAAATATCAAGTCCTTTACTATTTGCTTCAATCTTAAAAAAATCGTGTAAATAATTTAATTTTTCATTTAAATTTACTTTTGAATAATTCAATTTAACAACACCACTTTCTATTTTTGAAATATCAATAATATCCTGAATAGTTTTAAGCATTCTATCGCCGCTTTCCTCAATTATTTTAATATACTCTTGCTGTTCTGCGCCAGATATATTAGTATCTTTTAAAAGATTTGTAAATCCGAGAATACCATTCATTGGGGTTCGTATCTCGTGGCTCATATTTGTTAAAAATGCCGATTTTAGCCTATCACTTTGTTCTGCTTTTTCTTTAGCTTCAATAAGATTATCTTCGGCTACTTTTCGATCTGTAAAATCAACAAAACTTATTACGATTTCTGTTATTTCGCCTGATTTATCTATAACAGGAAAGCCATTTACCATTAACCAAACTTTATCTTTCGTTTTTGGCCTATTAACACCAGCTATAAAATCTTTAATTGGCGCCTTTGTTTGTTTTATAATATTTACTGGATATTTATCAATAGGTAATTTGATATTATTAAAATCTGTAAAAAACCAATCTTTATCCATGGCTGTTTTACCCTGTAATTGATCTAGTGTTACTCCTAGTAATTCTGAAGCTCTATTATTAGCCATGGCTATAGAAGTGTCGTTTGCATGCACAACAACACCTGCGCTTAAATTATCAAAAAGACCACGGTATAAAACTTCATTTTTCTCTGTTTTCTCATTAGCTAAATCCAGCTCCAAAACCATTTGTTTTTTTGAAGTAATATCGATACATACCCAATCTATAAAGGCATTTTCTTTATTTAATTTTAATGAAGCCTCAATCCAAAATTCTTGCCCATCTTTTGCTTTACAATGTATTTCTCGCTTTTCTAAACGACCATATTTTTTAAGCTGTTCTAAAAACGAATATAAGGGTGGTTTTATAAAATGATCAACAGTAAATTTTTCTTTAAATTCTTTTATGGATTCGTATCCAAACAAAAAGGCAGCCGCTTTATTAGCTTCAATAACTTTTTCGTTTTTAGCATCGGTTCTAATTAAGGCTGCTACAGCATTATCATATAAAGCTTTAAACCGCTCTTGGTTATCTTTTACAATTTTCTTTACCTCAACTTCTTTAGTTATATCAACAGATATGCTGTAAATTAAATTATTTGATAATTTAGCAGTAAGCAAAATATAAACGTCTTCACCTTTATTATTTATAAATGTGCATGTAAATTTATCAACTGAACCTTTCTTATTAAGTTTTCTTAATAATAATTGCCTTTTTAATGGATTTTTCCAACGAAAAGAACTGTCGGTATTTCCATTAACATTTTTAGAAATTATCTCATCAGCAGTTTCAAAACCAAACATATTTGCATAGGTTTTGTTTGCATATACAATTTCTCCATCTGTAGTTGTGGTAGAGGCCGCAATAGCATTTTCTATTAACTCATTATATTTCCCCTCACTATCAGAAATACGTTTTGAAAAAAAATCTTTACCAAATTGTTGCTCATATAAAAAATTTACATTTTCAACATCTTTCTTTTCTGTAATATCTTTTAACATACATAAGGCGTACAATTCATCATTACCAGATTCTACAATCGCATTAAATAATACCGTTCTCTTAGAATTAATTTGAAGCACATGTTGCTTTAGAAACCCATATTCCTTTAATACGGTAATGATGGTTTTAAGTTTAGCAGCATCCTGAAAAATATCTAAATCATTAATTTTTAAATCCAAGAAATCATCTGAAGCATATTGAAAAACTTGTAAAAACGCATCGTTAGCTGTAACTATTTCGTAATTATTTAAATCGAAAACAATGACTGGATCATCGTATAGCTGATATGTTTTTTTTAACAATTTATGATACTCTAAATCGCACACTGCTTTTTTATCAGATAATAGTAAAGATCTTCTCATAAACCCTCTCTTTTTAGATAGTAAAAATTGATTCATATTTTTCTTTAACAATGATTAAAAAATTGGGACCGTTGTTTTTAATGAGAGTAATATATAAGGCAAATGAGATGCCAAAGTAAAATAAGAGGCTAAATTAATTCACAACTTGCTAACCAATAGGCTTTTAGTTTTTTATCCTCTAAAAAAAAAGCTAAAACACTTAAATAAAAAAACTCCGACATTTCATAGTTGCACGAAATATCGGAGTTTTTAAGAGTTAAAAACAATTAATTTTTCTTGGCAATTTCTAGTTTTTTAATGCGAGATTCCAAAGTGGTTGGTTTCATACCTAAAATTTCAGAAGCGCCATTTTTACCTCTAATTTTCCAATTAGTTTCTGTTAAAACTTTTAAAATATATTCTTTTTCAAAAGCTTCTAGGGTTTTAAACTTATCATCAAGGGGCAACTCAACACTATTATCTAGAAACCAACTACCAATTTGCAATTTACTTCCAACACTCACAATAACTGCACGCTCAATTACATGCTCTAATTCTCTAATATTACCTGGCCATTTATATTTTAGTAGCTTTTCTATAATCAAACTACCCACAGATTTTATTTTACCCTGTACTTTATGGTTGTATTTAGTAATAAAATGATTAACCAAATCTGGAATATCATCTTGTCTATTTCTTAATGGTGGGCATGTTATAGGAAATACATTTAATCTATAATACAAATCTTGCCTAAATTTACCATCTGATACAAACTTAACTAAATCTCTATTTGTTGCAGCCAATACTCTTACATCTACTTTTATTGTTTTTTCACCTCCTACACGTTCAAACTCATTTTCTTGTAATACTCTTAGTAAACGTGTTTGCATATCTATAGGCAGATCGCCTATTTCATCAAGAAAAATAGTACCACCATCGGCCAGCTCAAAACGGCCTATTTTTTTATTTATAGCACCTGTAAAAGAGCCTTTTTCATGCCCAAAAAGTTCGCTTTCAATTAATTCTGAAGGTAGAGACGCACAATTTACTTTTACAAGTGGTTTATTTGCTCTATCACTGGCTTTGTGAATAGCTTTAGCTATTAACTCTTTACCTGTACCTGTTTCTCCTAGAATTAATACCGTAGAATCGGTTTTTGCAACTTGCTCAACCTGTTTTAGTATTTTCTTTAACGAAGTACTACTCCCTATAATTTCTTCAAAATTATTATCAAGTTTTAGTTCTTGTTTTAAATACAGGTTTTCTGCTTCTAACTCTTGTTTAAGTCCTTTAATTTCTTCAAAAGCAGCTTTTAATTCATTTTCTGTAGCAATTTTTTCAGTAACATCTCTAACTATAGTTAAAATACTAGATTGTCCGTTATGAAAAAAGTTGTTTAATCGAACCTCAGCCAAAAATTCACTACCATCTTTTTTGGTAAGTGTAAATATTTCCGAAACTGCACGACCTTCAGTTAATGACTTATAAATTGATTTAACTGCTTCTTCTGTGATTATGTCATTACTTTGCTTTTGTGGGGCAAACTCCCATATTTTTCTTCCTATAATTTCTGAAGAATCCTTAAAACCAAATAATTTTGTAGTAGATAAATTTACATCTACTACTATTTCTTGATCTACCAAAAACAAAGCATCTCTTGCCGTTTCAAATAAGGTACGGTAGCGCACCTCACTTATTCTAATTTTTTCGATTCTTAATTTTTCATCGGTAATATCGTTAACTATACCAATTAACTTAACTCGAACTCCATTATTAAAAACTGGCGTTGCAGAACCACTTAAGTACCTTAACTCTCCGTTAGGTCTAAAAATCCTAAACTCAATACCTTGTATGGTTTTATTACTTTCAAAAGCATCAGCAAAACGTTTATCTGCATATTCAATATCATCTGGATGCACTTGTGTGCGCCACGCGTTTAAATCCATATTAAACTCATTTCGGGTAATACCATAAAACTCTAAATGGGTGTCATTCCAAGTTAGTTGTCCGGTTTCAAAACTAAACTCCCAAACACCTAGTTTAGCCATCTCAATAGCTAATCTATTTTGAGATAAAACTTCTGTTAATTCATCTTCGGCTATTTTTACACTTGTAACATCTTTTACTACGCCTATTAACTTAACCAAAACATCATCAACAACAATTGGGGTTGCAGATCCATTTAAATATCTAATTTCTCCACCTTGTCTAATAATTCTAAAATCAATATTATTTCTTTTTTTAAAATCTACAAGAATGCTTTTAATACATTTATCTATATAATCAACATCATCGGGGTGTACAAATTCGAACCATTGTTTTAAACTGTTTTTAAATTCTGTACGCTTAATACCATAAAACTCTAATTGTTTATCATTCCAAGAAAGGTAATTGCTTGAAGTATCGTATTCCCATACACCCAATTCGGCACTTTCAATGGCTAATTCATTTTTAGATAGGGATTCCTTAAGTTCCTCTTGGGTATTTTTTAACTCTGTAATATCTAAAGAAGCCCCAATAAAAATATCGTCATTATCAGGATATAATTTGGTTGCACTATATAATACATCTCGAATTTCACCAGATTTGGTAATCATTCTAGAAGGATGATTATTTAAAAAGCCATCTTTATATATTTTAGTGTGAATTTTTTTAAAATCTTCTGAAACAGTAATATTGTTTTTCAAAAAACTATCTACACTCAATAATTCTTCCTTTGTGTAACCAAAAACTTCACAAAAAGCATTATTAACATCAATTCGCTTTCCTGTTTTAAAATTTAATATTGAAACGGGGATAGGAGAATTCTCAAAAGATTTAAGAAATTTTTGTTCAGATTCTTTTAAATTTTGTTCTGATATTTTCTGTTCTGTGATGTCTGAAAAAGTAACTACTACATATTTTAAATTTTTACCATAATAAACAGGCTGGGAATTAATAGATATCCATTTTCTAACACCATCACCACAATGAATATTCATTAACTCATTATAATAAGCCTTACCCGTAACAGAGCTCTTTACGCTAGGAAAATCTTCTGGTTTAAATTCTGATCCATCCTCATGCAGCGCTTTCCATCTTGGATCAAAAGCATCTTTACCAACCAACTGCCCCATAGTTAAACCCAAAATATCTGAGGCTGCTTTATTCTCTGATAAAATTTTGGCATTGGCATCAAGTACAAGATATCCTTCTGAAATAGAGTTAATTGTAGAACCAAATAAACGCTCTGTTTCTTTTAATTTTATGTCTGTGATTTTTTGTAAAGTTATATCTGTTATTGTTGTTACTACATACTTTAAAATACCATTTTCAATAAAAGGTTGTGAGTTAACAGAAATCCATTTTCGATTACCATCACCAGATTTAATGTTTATTATTTGATTAAGATAAGCTTTACCTGTTAGTAATGTTTTGACACTGGGATGGTCTTCTCTTTTAAAGGGCGTACCATCTTCGTGTAGAGAGTCTCGTTCTAAATCTGTTGATTCTCTATTTAAAATCTCTTCTAGTGTAATACCTAAAATATCTGAGGCTGCTTGATTTGCAGAAATAACTTTTAGAGATGTATCTTGTATAATAAAACCCTCTATTAAAACATTAAAAGCAGAGGTGTACAAAAAATCAACTTCTTTAAGTTTAGATAAGGCAATTCTTTGTTTAGTGATATCTTTTGTAATGCCAACTAACTCATAAACTTTTCCATTTTCGTCTTTGAGCCCGCAAATGGAGCATAATGTAACTATCTCGTTTTTATATTTATCTAAATAAATTATTTCTGAACTAGAAACATTTTCTCCCTGGATTACCTGTTCTAATTTTGAAATTAACAACGGTAGGTCTTGTTCTCTATAAAGCATGGAAACATGCTTCCCAAGAGCTTCTTCTTTGGAATAAGAAAAAAGATCTACAGAACCTTGATTCCAGAAAGTAATGATACCATCTAGATCAGTTGACACAATAGCATCTTCTGTAGTATTAACAACCAAATTTGCAAAATCAGAAGACAAGAATTCTTGAATCTCTTTTGAATTTTTATTATCTGATTTTTTTATTTTATTCTCTTCCATAATTAAATTTTAGAACGATAGCTAACTAACTAAAAAATTTCATATGAGAGAGAGTTAAAAATAACTAAAAAATTCAAGAAATCCAAAGAATTCAAGGAATTCAAGGAATTCAAGGAATTCAAGGAATTCAAGGAATTCAAGGCAATATTAACTTTAAAAAATGTTAATGTTTTACTTGGTTAAATAAACTTATTCTTGATTTTATTTAAACATAAATTATGGATACTCCCTATGTGGGAATGTTTTTTAGAAGTGTCTGGAATATAAGTGCCATCTTGAACTTCTCCGCCAATTTTCTGATAGGCTTCTCTAAAACTCATACCGTTAACTACTAGCGTATTAATATTATCTACTGTAAACAGGTATTTATATAAATCGCTATTTACATCAATATCTTTAACCATGATTTGCTGAATGGCGTAATTAAAAATATCTAGAATATCTTTAACTTCCTCAAAAGCCGCAATCATGTTTTCCTTTAATAACTGAAAATCTCTGTGATATCCACTTGGTAAATTATTAGTAATCAAAATCATTTCGGTTTGTAAAGCTTGGATTTTGTTGCATTTACCTCTAATTAGCTCAAAAACATCAGGATTCTTTTTATGCGGCATAATGCTACTGCCAGTAGTTAACTCATCAGGAAAAGAAATAAACCCAAAATTCTGACTCATATACAAACAAATATCCATAGCAAAACGACTCATGGTATTACATAACCCCCCTAATACTGCAGCAATTGTACGCTCATTTTTACCACGTGCCATTTGCGCTGCAACAACATTATATTTTAAAGTTGAAAAGCCCATCTCTTTAGTAGTTAATTCTCTATCAATAGGGAACGAACTCCCGTAACCAGCAGCAGAACCAAGTGGGTTTTGATCAACGGTTTTGATGGCTGCGTTAAGCAAATAAACATCATCAACCATAAGCTCTGCATAGGCAGAAAACCACAATCCAAATGAAGATGGCATGGCAACTTGTAAGTGTGTATAACCCGGAAGTACTTTGTCTTGATGTGTTTCGGCTAAGGTTAAAAGTGTATCAAAAAACGTTTTTGTTTTTTCTTTAACTAAACCTAAATTTTCTTTGTAATATAAATGAAGTGCAACTAAAACTTGGTCGTTTCTCGAGCGCGCAGTGTGTATTTTTTTGCCAACTTCACCTAAGCTTTTTGTTAACTCATATTCAATTTTAGAATGCACATCTTCAAACTGCGAATCAATAACAAAAGTGCCATCGGTAACTTGTTTCTCTAAATTTTTTAAGCCTGTAAGCAAATCCACCAACTCATTTGTTGTTAAAATGCCAATTTTTTGGAGCATTTTAGCATGTGCCTTAGATGCTATAATATCGTATTTAGCAATATGAATATCAATTTCTCTATCATTTCCAACAGTAAACTGCTCAATTTTTTTATCGATTGATATGCCTTTATCCCAGAGTTTCATGTTCTAAAAATTTTATGATTTTATTGATTGATTTAAACGATTACTCGATTTAACAATTCAACATATATTTTAATACCATCTTCAATTTCATTTATAAAAATAAATTCATCAGCTGAATGTGATCGTGTGCTATCTCCAGGTCCTAATTTTAACGAAGGGCAAGTTAAAACTGCCTGATCTGATAAGGTTGGAGACCCATAAGTGGTTCTACCTATTTCTATACCTGCCTGCACCAACGGATGATTAACCGGAATAGAAGATGAATTTAATCTTAAACTGCGCGGTGTAATGCTATCACAAGGTGATTTTTCTTGAAGAATTTGAGCAATTTCAGCATTCGTATAAGCATCATTTACACGAACATCTATTACTAAATCTACATCTGCTGGCACTACATTATGTTGTTTACCTCCATTAATTTGAGTGACAGTTAATTTAACGTCTCCTAAAACCTCAGATCCTTTTTCAAATTTAAAATCTTTAAACCATTGAAGCACTTTAATGGTGTTATAAATAGAATTATTATCGTTTGGATGTGCCGCATGACTGGGTGTACCCATCACTTTAGCATCAAAAACAACTAAGCCTTTTTCAGCCACAGCCAAATTCATTAAAGTAGGCTCGCCTACAATTGCTACATCAACTTTTGGTATGATTGATAACATACTATTAAGTCCATTTGGACCACTACTTTCTTCTTCTGCAGAAGCGACCAAAACCAAATTATATTTTAAATCTTCTTGGTTATAAAAATATGTAAAAGTTGCAATTAACGACACCAAACAACCTCCTGCGTCATTACTACCCAAACCATATAGTTTCCCGTCTTCTACAATAGCCTCAAAGGGGTTTTTAGTATATGCCGAATTTGGCTTTACGGTATCGTGATGTGAATTAAGCAATAGGGTTGGTTTACTTTCATCAAAATATTTATTGATGGCCCAAACATTATTTTTTGTTCTTTGATAGTCTATTTTATGATGTTTAAACCAATCTTCAATAAGTAATGCTGTATTGTCTTCTTCTGATGAAAAAGATTGAGTTTCTATTAACTTTTTTAATAGAGCAATCGCATCATTTGTTAATTCTTTTAGAGCCATTTTATAAGGTGATTCTTGTAAAATTATCGTTTTCATTTGTCAGCATAGAGGTGTTACCCATATTGATGGTTTTAACACCATGATTTAAAGCATCAAAACAATTTTCTAGCTTTGGCAGCATCCCATCTGCAACAATACCTTGATTTAATAATTCAGCATACAAATTGGTGTCAATGTGTTTTATTACTGAATTTTTATCATTAATATCTTTTAAAACACCATTTAACTCAAAACAATAATACATAGATGTTTCGAATAACGCACTCATCCCAATCGCAACTTGAGAAGTAATAGTATCGGCATTGGTATTTAGTAATTGTCCATTTCCATCGTGGGTTATTGCACAAAAAACAGGCGTAAATCCAGCTTTAATTAATTTATTTATTGCATTGTACGCCACGTTTTTAACATCACCAACAAAACCAAAATCTACTTCTTTAACAGGTCGCTTCTTCGATGTAATTGCATTAGCATCAGCACCAGTTAATCCTATGGCATCAATTTGTAAAGCTTGAAGTTTTGCTACAATATTTTTATTTACCAAACCACCATAAACCATGGTTATAACCTCTAATGTTTCAGCATCTGTAATACGCCTTCCTTTAACCATTTTAGATTCAATTCCTAATTTTGAAGCCATATGAGTAGCACGTTTACCACCACCATGTACCAAAATTTTGTTACCTTTTAAGCTAGAAAATAATTTTAGAAAAGCGTTTAATGCTAAGTCATCTTCAATAATGTTTCCTCCTATTTTTACTATGGATAGTTTTTGTTTAGGCATTTTCTAATATTTTTTTCAATACTAATTGCGCTGCAAAAGTTCTGTTATTAGCTTGCTCAATCACTAAAGAATTTTCGCCATCTAAAACAGCATCTTCAACAATAACATTTCTTCTTACTGGTAAACAGTGCATAAATTTAGCTTTTCCTAATTTATCTTGAGTAATCATCCAGTTAGGATCGGTACTCAAAACCTTTCCATAATCGTCATAAGAACTCCAGTTTTTTACATACACAAAATCAGCATCTTTAAAAGCCTCTTCTTGGTTATGAATAATAGGAGTTTCCTCTGTTATTTTTGAACTCAAATTATAACCCTCAGGATTAGCAATTACAAATTCTACATCCATTTTTTGCATGGATTTAACGAAACTATTGGCTACTGCATGAGGCAAAGCTTTAATATGTGGCGCCCAACTTAAAACCACTTTAGGTTTTTCTTTGTTGGTATTTTCTGAAATGGTTATCGCATCCGTTAAACCTTGTAATGGATGTCCTGTAGCGCTTTCCATATTTACAATAGGTACTGAAGCATACTTTACAAATGAATTTATTACGTGCTCACTTTCATCTTTTTCTTTATCAATTAAGGTTGGAAAAGCTCTTACCGCAATAATATCACAATATTGAGAAACCACAGCTGCAGCTTCTTTAATATGCTCTGCGGTATTACCATTCATGATGGTACCATCTCCAAACTCAATTCCCCAAGCATCTCCAGAAACGTTCATAACAATAGGATTCATCCCTAAATTTAAAGCTGCTTTTTGAGTACTTAAACGTGTACGCAAGCTAGAGTTAAAGAATAACAAACCAAGTGTTTTGTTTTTACCTAATTGTATGTGCTTAAACGGATTTGCTTTCAATAATTTAGCTTCCTCTATCCAATTATGAATATTATCTATATCGTTTATGGATGTATAATTTTTCATATTTTATCTATTTTATTTTGGTAAACGGTACTTTGTTTTCAAAAGCATTAATAATGAAATTATCTTCCAATCCGTTTACTATCCATGTTTCAATATGTGCTTTTTTTGCCACAGAAGCTGCCTCTATTTTTGATTGCATTCCACCACTTCCGTGTGATGATTTGGAGTTAACAACTTGTTTTTCTAAAGCCTCAAAATCTTCAACTATTTCAATAGTTTTTGGCGACTTGTTTTCTATGGATTCTTTGGTGTAAATCCCAAAAGTATTAGTAGCGATTATAAATAAGTCTGCATTTAAAAGCGATGCCGTTAAGGCGCCTAATTTATCGTTGTCTCCAAATTTAATTTCATCGGTTGCAACTGTATCGTTCTCGTTAATTATTGGTATGTAATTATTATCAACCAATACATTAATAGTATTTACAATGTTTGTTTTACTTTCTTGTTTTTCAAAATCTGAATATGACAATAAACATTGAGAGGTTAATAGCCCATATTCTCTAAAAATTTCTTGATAGATTCTAATTAAATGTGGCTGCCCAATAGATGCTAAGGCTTGTTTAACATTGATATCTTTCCCTTTACTCTCAAGTTTTACAAATTGTTTTGCAACCGCAATAGCGCCAGAACTTACAATAACAAACTCACAAGTATCTTGAAGTTGCGCAATTTGACTAGCAATATCTTCAATTTTACCTCTCGATAAATTATCAGTTTCTTTAGTTAGGGTATTAGAGCCTACTTTTAGTAAAATTCGTTTCTTTTTCTGCATACTATCTAATTTGTCCATTGCCATGAACATACCATTTATTTGTAACCAAATGTTGTAACCCAATAGGTCCTCGTTGGTGCAATTTATCAGTACTTATGGCTAATTCTCCACCTAAACCCAACTGACCGCCATCTGTAAAACGTGTTGAAGCGTTATGATATACAGCAGCCGTATCCACATTTTCCATAAACAACTTCGCATCGGTATCGCTTTTGGTGATTATAGAAGATGAATGTCCACCTGAGTATTTGTTTATCATAGTAATCGCATCTATTGTAGATGATATTTCTCCTATTAAAATTTTATAATCTAAAAACTCCTCAAACCAGATTTCGTCTGATGTAATTGAATCTACTTTATAATTTTTAGAAATAACTTCATCTCCTAAAACGTAAATTTTAAAAGCTTTTAGTTTTGAAATCAATTTAATAATGAATTCATTTTTATTTGTAAGATTTGCATCAATCAACACCTTATCGACCGCATTACAAGCAGAAATTTTAGATTTTCCGTTGATAATCACATCCAAAGCCATATCTAAATCGGCATCCTTATGAACATATACAAAATTATTCCCACGACCACTAATAATAACTGGACAAGTAGCATGTACTTTCACAAATTCAATTAAACGCTCACCGCCTCGTGGTACAATTAAATCAACCTTTTGAGTTGGTTTTTCTAAAAATGCTTGGGTTTCGGCTCGGTTAAACTCTAAATACTCCACCCAATTTATTGAAGCTTTATTTTCAGCTAAAGCTCGATGCCACAACTCAACAATTTTTAAATTTGATTTTAAAGACTCTTTCCCACCTTTCAATAAAATTTTATTTCCTGATTTAAAAGCAATACCAGCTGCTTCAACGGTAACATCTGGACGCGATTCGTAAATAATTAAAACAGTTCCGAATGAAGCCGTTTTATTGTAAATCTGCATCCCGTTTTCGTGCTTAAAACTAAAACGTTCTACCCCAACAGGATCATTTTGAGAAGCCAGATTTTTAACAGCTTTAATCATCTCATCCACTTTAAAATCGTCCACCTTTAAACGATCAAACATAGAAATATCGTCGCCTTTATAAGCTGCAAGATCTTGCTTGTTAATAGTGATTATAGCATTTCTTTCTTCTTCTAAAAGCAAAGCCATTTTTAATAAAACATCATTTCTAATATCTATGGATAATGTGGTATACATGCTTAAAGTGCCTTTTTTAAAGCATCAAAAAATTGATTAATATGTTCTTTTTTAATTGTAAGTGGTGGTAAAATTCTTAGTAGTTTTTTATTGGATGCACCACCTGTAAAAATGTGGTAATCGTAAATGAGTTTTTTTCTAAGATCACCAACTTCAAAATCAAATTCTAAACCTAACATTAAGCCTCGTCCTTTAATCTTTTTTATCTGCGGAATTGTTTGTGCTACTTCAATAAAATAAGCAGACATCTCATTCACATTATCTATCAAGTTTTCCTTTTCAATAGTATTTAAAACTGCTAAACCAGCAGCACAAGCTAAATGATTACCTCCAAAAGTAGTTCCTAACATCCCATATTTAGCCTCAATATCTGGATGAATCAAAATACCACCAATAGGAAATCCGTTACCCATTCCTTTGGCTATAGAAATAATATCTGGAGTTACATTGTAATGTTGAAACGCAAAGAATTTACCCGAACGGCCATAACCAGATTGCACCTCATCGGCAATAAACATGGTATTATTTGCTTTACAAAGTGTAAAAACTTGCTCGAAAAAATCACCAGTTGCTTGATCTAAACCACCAACACCTTGAATAAATTCAATAATAACACCGCAAACATCGCCTTTTTCAAGTTCCGCTTTTACACCAACAATATCATTAAGCTCTAAAATAGTTACTTTTTGCTGTGCATTTATAGGAGCAATAATATTAGCGTTATCAGTTACTGCAACAGCAGCCGAAGTTCGCCCATGAAAACCGTTTTTAAAAGCTAAAACACGAGATTTTCCTGTTTTAAAAGATGCTAATTTTAATGCATTTTCATTAGCTTCTGCACCAGAGTTACATAAAAACAACTCGTAACCTTTACACCCAGATAAGGCTTCAATTTTATCAGCCAGATCAACTTGTAATGGGTTCTGAATGGCATTAGAATAAAATCCTAAAGCATTGACTTGTGAAGTAATAGCTTTTATATAATTTGGATGAGCATGTCCAATTGAAATTACAGCATGACCTCCGTATAAATCTAAATATTCTGTTCCTGTTTCGTCATAAACATAAACATCTTTTGCAGATACAGGCGTTACATTGTATAATGGATAAACGTCAAATAATGGCATTTTAAGTTTTTTTAATTTGATTAATTTTTTCGAATGATGCGACAATACCTTGAATTAAAGCTGAGCTTAAGCCTTGATGCTCCATGGCGTTTAAACCTTCAATAGTACATCCACTTGGTGTGGTTACTCGGTCTATTTCTTGCTCAGGATGCTTACCAGATTCTATTAGTAAACTAGCAGCTCCAAAACAGGTTTGGGTTGCTAATTGATGTGCTTCATGGGCTTCAAAACCTAATTGAATAGCTCCTTGAGTTGTTGCCCGAACTAAACGCATCCAAAAAGCAATACCACTAGCACAAATAACCGTTGCAGCTTGAATATGTTCTTCCGGAATAACCATAGTAGTACCTAATTGATTAAATATTTTTTTAGCCAATTCCATTTTACTTTCTCCCTTATCATTCGCTGCTAAACACGTCATCGATTTACCAATAGAAATTGCTGTATTAGGCATCACCCTAATAATATTTTTATCGCTACCTATAATACTTTCAATTTTAGAAATCTCAAATCCTGCTGCAACCGACATTACCACATGATTTTCAGTAATTATAGATGAAACACTCGCCAAAACATTTTCAATGTGTCTGGGTTGTAATGCGAAAATTAATACATCAGATTCTTGTACCGCTAATAAATTATCACTTGTAATGGTTACATAATCTTCATCGATAAAAGCATGAACCGCTGCTGTATTTTTATCGCTTAAATATAACGAGATAAATGATTTATGATTAATAAGTCCTTTGGCAATGGAACTACCTAAATTTCCTGTACCTATTATAGCTATTTTCATGATTTTTTTTTAAAAATAGGTTGCTTTTAAATTTAAACCTGTTGTTTCCTCTAAACCAAACATTAAATTCATATTCTGAACTGCTTGACCAGAAGCGCCTTTTAATAAATTATCGATAATACTCGTAACCAATAATTTACCATTATGTTTATGTAAATGAATGAGGGATTTATTTGAATTAACAACTTGTTTTAAATGTAATGTTTCATCTGAAATAAATGTGAATTTCGCATCTTTATAATACGTATTGTAAATACTTTTAGCTTCCTCTAAAGAGCCTTCATAATTTGTATAAACTGTTGCGAAAATTCCCCTTGAAAAGTTACCTCTGTTGGGCATAAAAAGAATTTCAGACGAGAAATTATTTTGCAATTGTTTCACCGACTGGTTTATTTCACCTAAATGTTGGTGTGTAAATGGTTTATAGTATGAAAAGTTATTATCTCTCCAGGTATAATGAGAAGTTTCTGATAATGAAGTACCAGCTCCAGTTGCCCCAGTAACCGCATTAACATGAATATCTGAATTAATAAGTCCTTTACTTGCTAATGGTAATAATGCCAATTGAATAGCTGTTGCAAAACACCCTGGATTTGCTATGTAACTTGCAGTTTTAATTTTATCTTTTTGTAACTCTGGTAAACCATAGACAAACGTTTTTCCGCTAAAAAATTCATCTTTTTGAAGTCGGAAATCATTCCCTAAATCGATTATCTTAGTTTTATTTGAAAATGTATTTGCTAATAAAAACTTCACAGAATTTCCGTGTCCTAAACACAAAAATAAGACATCTACATTAGGATTAATGGTGTCAGTAAATTCTAAATCTAAACTTCCAACTAAATCTTGATGCACTTTGCTAATTTTATTGCCAGAATTACTTGTACTAAAAACAAAATCAATTTCAGTTTCAGGGTGATTAATTAATAATCTAATTAACTCACCTGCTGTATATCCTGCTCCACCTATAATTCCTACTTTAATCATAATTTAAGAATTTACTTGTTGATAGATTTTATTTTGATTTCCAAAGATTTTTATAAATCCTTTAGCTTCATCGGCTGTCCATCCTTTGTTTTCTTCACCATAACTGCCAAACTTAGCATTCATTAAATCGTGATTAGAGGAAATACCATCTAAAGTGAAATGATAAGGTTTTAGTGAAACTATTACATCACCAGACACTTTATCCTGGCTACTTTGTAAAAAGGCTTCCATGTTTCGCATTACTGGATCTAAATATTGGCCTTCATGTAAATGCATGCCATAAAAACTAGCAATGTATTCCTTATGCTGCAATTGCCATTTGGTAAGCGTATGTTTTTCTAATAGATGATGTGCCTTTATAGTTATTAATGCTGCTGCTGCTTCGAAACCAACGCGTCCTTTAATTCCAACTATAGTATCACCTACATGAATATCTCTACCAATAGCATAGGCAGATGCTAAGTTATTTAAGGTTTCTATATTGATTTCTGGGTCGTTTGCTATACCATTAACAGCTGCTAACTCGCCTTTATCAAACGTTAATTTAACTTTTTCTTCTTCAGCATGTTTTAATTGCGAAGGATAAGCTTCGCTTGGTAAAGGTTTTTCTGAGGTTAAAGTTTCTGAGCCTCCAACACTTGTTCCCCAAAGTCCTTTGTTAACTGAGTATTTTGCTTTTTCCCAAGACATATCAATCCCATTTTCTTTAAGATAATCTATTTCTTGTTGTCTGGTTAATTTTTTATCTCTAATTGGTGTGATAATTTCAATTTCTGGTGCTAACGTTTGAAAAATCATATCAAAACGTACTTGATCGTTACCAGCACCTGTGCTACCATGTGCAATAAATTCAGCATCAATACTTTTAGCATATTCAATAATTTCGATAGCTTGAATTATACGTTCAGCACTTACAGATAAAGGATACGTGTTATTTTTTAAAACATTACCAAATACTAAATACTTCACTACTTTTTGATAAAATGTAGCTACAGCATCAATATTTTTGTAAGTTGAAACCCCCATTTTATATGCGTTGCTTTCTATGCGGCTTATTTCATCTTTTGTAAAACCACCGGTATTTACACTTACAGCATGAACATCATATTCTTTTGATAAACTCACTGCACAGTAAGATGTGTCTAAACCGCCACTATATGCTATTACTAATTTTTTCATTGATACTTATTTTTTATCTTTTTTTAAGAATAATGCTTCTTTTATTCTTTTTAATCTATTGAAAGTTTTCTCTTTTATTTCTGTTTTATCTTGCTTTTTAACCTTATCTGCATCATATAACATACCAGTACATAAACACATTTTTCTGTTGGTTCTGGTTAATACATCATAATTCTTACACGTTTGACAACCATCCCAAAAAGTAGGATCGTCTGTCAATTCGGAAAACGGTACAGGCTTATAACCTAATTCTGTATTCATTTTCATAACCGCCAAACCAGTAGTAATACTAAATACTTTAGCATCTGGGAATTTGGTTCTGGAATGCTCAAAAACTTTATGCTTAATTTGTCTGGCTAGACCACCGCCTCTATAGTCTGGATGAACAATTAGACCAGAGTTAGCAACAAACTTGCCGTGACCCCATTTTTCTATGTAACAAAAACCTGCAAATTTATCGCCATCTAAAGCTATTACGGCATTGCCGTTTTCCATTTTTGTAGCAATATATTCAGGTGTTCTTCTGGCTATACCAGTTCCTCTAACAGCTGCAGATTCTGCAATAGTTTCGCAAATAATTTCTGCGTATTTGATATGTGATTTATCAGCTATTAAAATCTTCATTTTTCATTTTGTATTGAATGTCTGTTAATTATTCTTTTTAATAGGAAATATTCATTTTGTTCAAAAAAATTATTGGCAAAGTTTAGTAATCTAAAATAGATTGTAATAATGTTGTTAGTTAGCGTACTAACTGTAATTTGAAATATTATGAAAAAATCTTTGGACACTATGAAAAAATTAAAATGACGTTTTGGTTTACTGCTTTAAAAAGATTATAAGCGGCGGCGAAAGCGCACGGGAGAACCGGGAACAGAACAACGTATTTTATTTTTTAAATTTCTCATAATGTAAAACTATAATTTTATTTAATACAACTAATAAAAACTCATTAGTTTTTTAAAAAAATTATTAAATCTTAATAAATAAAGTTATTTGATATTAATAATGCACTTATTTATGAATCTTTTTACAAAATAAAAAAGGGAGCCCAAATTTTGAACTCCCTTTTTTTAAGGTGTTTAACTATAAATTCTATTTTATAATTCTTTAATTTTAATATTCTTAAACCAAACTTTATCACTGTGATCTTGTAATCCAATATGCCCTGTTTGATGTTTACCAAAACCTTCCCATCCTTTAAACTTAGAATTTTCTACCATGGCATCCCATTTTTCTCCATGCAATGGAAATTCAACAATTTTAACGCCATTTAAAGTAACGCTTCCTTCATTAGTTTTGTGATTGATACTAATTTCGCAAAGATTCCATTCTCCTGCTTGATTACATACATCTTGCTCAGGCTGAACCATATCATATAAAGCCCCAGCTTGATGGAATTTAGGATTAGCTAAAGCATCCGGATGACGCTCATTATCAAGCACCTGAATTTCAGGCCCTGTTTGATAAGCTTCTTTAAATTTCTGATCTTCATAAACACTCCAAAAAATACCACTATTACCTCCTTCTGATATTTTCCATTCCAGAGAAAGTTCAAAATTGGTGTAAGCTTTTTTAGTAATTATATTTTTACCTCCTTCTTCACTTGGTGTAAAAACCATAGCACCATCTTCTATAGTCCATTCGTCATACATTTCATCTTTTAAATAACCTCTCCAATTATCTAAAGAGGTTCCATCAAAAAGCATAATCCATTCAGGCTTTTGCTCAGCCAGAACTTCTTCTTCAATTTCTATGCCTTTAAATTCTTTAGCTTTTTCTTTACAACTTGAAATTATAAGCACTATGATTGACAGTAAAATTAATTTCTTCATTTTAAATTGTTTTTTAGTTTATAAACCTAATATATTTTTTAGTTGCTGTTCATCAATTTGACCTCCAGCAAAATCATCAAAAATTCGTCCTGCTGCTTCAATAATATGACTTTGAATAAATGGAGCGCCTTCTCTTGCACCTTGTTCAGAAGATTTAATACAACATTCCCATTCCATAACTGCCCAAACATCAACTTCGTATTTCGTTAATTTAGAAAAAATGCCCTTAAAATCTACTTGTCCGTCACCTAAGGAACGAAAACGCCCTGCACGATTTTTCCAATCGGAATACCCTCCATAAACACCTTGTTTCCCTGTAGGGTTAAACTCTGCATCTTTTACATGAAATGCTTTAATACGCTCGTGGTAATAATCAATAAACGTTAAATAATCTAATTGTTGAAGTACAAAATGACTGGGATCATAAAGAATATTTGCACGGATATGATTATTTGTAGCTTCTAAAAATCGTTCGAACGTTACGCCATCATGTAAATCTTCTCCAGGATGTAGTTCATAACAAATATCAACACCATGTTCATCAAAATGATTTAAAATGGGTAACCAACGGTTAGCTAATTCTTCAAACCCCATTTCTACCAAACCGTTTGGTCTTTGTGGCCAAGGATACATAGTATGCCACATAAAAGCCCCTGAGAACGAGGCGTGTGATTTTAAACCTAATCGCCCACTTGCCGTTCCAGATTTTTTCACAAAATCTATAGCCCATTCTGTTCTGGATTTAGGTTTACCTCTTACTTCTTTTGGCGCAAAACCATCAAACATGCTGTCATAAGCAGGATTTACAGCTACCAATTGACCCTGCAAATGTGTTGATAATTCTGTGATTTCCAAACCATAAGCATTTACTTTACCTTTTAACTCATCACAATAAGTTTGACTCCCGGCAGCTTTTTCAATATCTATCAAATTAGATTCCCATGTTGGTATTTGTATGCCTTTATAACCCAAATCAGAAGCCCATTTACACATTCCATCTAAACTGTTAAACGGTGCTTCAATTCCAGCAAATTGAGCTAGAAAAACAGCTGGTCCTTTTATTGTTTTCATAATTTATTTAATCTAAATATCTAACCAAATATTTCCTGACTTATGAGACTCAACACTTTTCTCGATAAACTTCATACCACGAACTCCATCATTAATACTTGGAAACTCTCCACTATCGTAAAGCTGTTTTCTAATTGCTTTAGCTACACCGTAATATATATTACCCATAGAATCGAATATCCCTTCTGGATGTCCTGGGGGTAATTTTGTTCCATCTAAAGATAAATCTCCGTTATATGCATGCCCTGGCTTTAAAACTTGCAACGGTTTATCATCAGTGAGATGATACAAGTAATTAGGGTTTTCTTGTTTCCAATTAAAACCTCCTTTGGTTCCATATATTTTTACTTCAAGTCCATTTTCTTCACCAGTAGCCATTTGACTAGATCTAATAACGCCTTTTACATATTCTGAAAAACGTATAAGAATTGTACCATCTACATCCAATTGATTGTCTTCATACCTGGTATTAAGATCTGCTAATACAGATTTTACTTCCAAACCTGTTAAATATTCCGCCATATTAAATGCGTGTGTACCAATATCTCCAACACAACTACTTATTCCTGCTTTTTTAGGATCTAAACGCCATATTGTTTTTCGCAATTCTTTATTTAATAATATTGGATTTATCCATCCTTGATAATACTGCACATCCACTTTTTGAACTTCGCCTATAACTCCTGATTGAATCATTTCTCGCATTTGGCGAATCATTGGATATCCTGTATATGTATATGTTACAGCAAAAATTGTATTTGATTTTTTTAAAGCGTTTTCTAAAATTTCTGCCTCAGCTAACGTGGTTGTCAATGGCTTTTCACAAATCACATGAAAACCATTTTCTACAAGTTTTTTTGCCATAGGAAAGTGCAAAAAATTAGGTGTTAATACCGATACCACCTCTATTCTTTCAGTCTCAGGGAGCTTTAATTCTTCTTCTATGAAGGTGTCAAAATCTCTATAAATCCGATTAGGAGATAATGCTAATTTATTGGCAAACGAAATGTTATCCTCCCAATTAGGATTAAATACTCCTCCAACAATTTGATATTTATCATACATAGCTGAAGCTACACGGTGTAAAACACCTATTAGAGAATCTCCTCCTCCTCCTAAAATACCTAGTCTTACTTTCTTTTCCATATTAACTTAAGCTTGTTCTGCTTTGCTTCTTTTGTTCATATAAATATTTAATCCTAAAAATGCTAAAATGAGTATTGCAGGAAGCAAAGACATGGTTCTTAATGCTTCAACGGGGCTTACATTATCCATGAGATTCCCCATAATTGGCAATACTAATGACACTGAAAACATACCAGCACCACCCATAATTGACAAGCCTAAAGCACCCGTTTCAGGTAGATATTCTGCAACAAAACTTAACATTGTTGGCCAGAAAAATGTAACTCCAACTGCAAAAACAGCTGCTGCAACAAAGGTCATTCCGCCATTAGTTACAGTTAGCAACCATAAACCTAAAAAGGTTAATATTGCAGAATATAAAAGCATTCCAGCAGGTTTCAACTTGTGAACTACTTGACCTGCAAACATTCTACCCAATGCCATAATTCCGTTAATAAATGCTAATACTAAAAGTGGTACTGCTACAGATTTTTTTAACAACGACTCTATACGCTGAGTAGTTCCTAACTCTGAAGCTGCAGTTAAAAACATACAGAATACCATAAACAAAAATAAGGGCTTACCAATACTCGAAAACATCTTTTTATTGCTTATACCCATTTGAACACGCTCAGTAAGTGGAAATTTTTGTCCAAAAAACAAAACTGCGTAAATTATTAGAGGAATGAATAAAGTGCCAACCATAATTTGCCAACTTAATCCTAAAACATCCATTATAAGCCAACCTATAATAGACCCAATTACTATACCTCCTGGAAACCAAACATGAAACCTATTAAGCATTTTTGTTTTTTGTTGAGGATACATAGATGCAATCATTGGATTTAGAGCTGCTTCAACCATCCCATTTCCTATGCCAACAAATAATGTAGCAACAAATAATGAAGTCATAGAATTTGCCGAAATTGTCAAAACAATACCAATTGCATGTGAAACAAATGCTATCCAAGTAATTTTTTTTATTCCTAAAAAATCCACTAAAGGTCCTCCAAAAATCATAGCTAAGGTAAAACCAAAAAAAGCAGGTGTAAAAGCATAACCTATTTGCTCTAATGTTAAGCCAACTCCCTCAGGACCAAAAACGGTTTCTAATCTCGCTCTAATAGCAAAAGTCATTGAGGTCGTTATCAAAGCTAGACAACTTGCTAGAAATAATCTATTCGTATTTATGTTTTCCATATTAAAAAAATATTTATTTAGTGTTTTTGAATTATTGTATTGTTTTTGCAGATTTTAACAATAAAGTTTTGATAGCTAATATGCCTTCTTTTTCACTTAATCTATTCCCTTCATACTCTACACCAATGTAGTTTATGTAACCAGATTCCTTAACCATTTGAATGATTCTTGGGAAATCTAGAGTAGTTTCGTTTCCATTTTCATCAAAATCGTAAGCCTTTGCACTAACCGCTTTTGCTTTTGTAAGCATTATTTTTATACCTTCATATTTATCATGATAAACTTCATCACATTCGCCCCATTGAGCGCCATTTTTTCGCTTAACGCACCAATTACCAAAGTCTGGTAATGTTCCACAATTATCCATATTTACTTGGTTAATTGCTCTCATTAAAACCGGTACATTGGATGATAGCCATCCGTGATTTTCACATAATATGTTGATGTTTTTGGTTGCTGCATATGCAGAAAGTTTTTTTAAACCATCTACCACAGAAGGCACCCAAAGTTCAGGATCATTGGTTCCAAAAGTATTAACGCGGATAGAATGACAACCTAATTTTTGCGCTGCATCTACCCATTTTTTATGATTCTCCACAGCTGTATTTCTTAATTCTTCATTTGGGTCTGCTAGATCGCCTTCACCATCAATCATAATTAAAACATTCTGTATTTCAAATTTCTCGCTCAAAGTCTTTAAAGAATCTATTACTTTGTCAAATCCTAAACTTTCAATTTGTTTATCATAAATATGATTTACATATTCTAATCCTTCAAAACCATCCAATTTAGCAATTTCAGCAAATTTGAATGGATCTACTCCATCTTCATTAAAAGTTCTGTGCAAAGACCATTGCGCTAACGACAACTTAAAGAAAGGTTCATTTATTGTTGCTTCAGTAATGGTTTCTGATGTTGCTTCTTTTTTCCCGTTTTTACATGAAAAATTCAACAAGAGTATCAATATTAAACAGGCAAGAACTCGCTTTTTTTCAAAAAAATATAATTTCATTTATTTATTATTTAGTTCAAATTTCATCCGAAAATTATAAAATTGATAATTTAAAACTGTTTATAATTATTCAGTGAAAGGATTTATACAAAGAGTTATTTGATTTATAAAACTGAAATCGTATGTTTTTGTCGATATTCTATTGGTGTGCATTTTTCATGTTTTTTGAAAACTGTTGAAAAATACTGGCTTGTTGAAAAACCAGCGCTAAAAGCCACCTCAGCTACACTAAAATCTCTGTTTTCTAATAATATTTGTTTAGACATTTCTAAACGCCGCATCATCAAATAACGCATTGGCGTTAAATTTGTTAGCTGTTTACAATGATACGTAAATCGTGTTAACCCAACACCTGCAGAATCAGCCATTTTCTCAATAGTCCAAGCTTCAGATAAATTTTTTTCAAGCTCATTTAAAAACAATTTAACACTTCTAGAACTATCCGTTAGCTCTTCTTTTAGCTCAATATTTTCCGAATCTAAAAGGTCTAAAAGTAAAAGCAATAAGTAATTTACTAATAGTCTAATATTCGATGAGTTACTACCATTTTTATCACCATCAACAGCTCTTCCAATCCTCTGAAAACAATCTCTTACACGTTTATCAGATCTTAACCTAACATCTGCATTTTGTCTTAATATAGTTGTTAATCTAAATAAATCATCTGGGGCTAAAATTATCCAATCTGGCCAAACCCAATTTTGATGCGGTCTTCGCACTCCTAAATCTAATATAACCCAGTAAAACTTGCCAATGCCAATATTAGGATTACCTACTTTATGTGCTTCCCAAGGCCTAGTAATTGTTAAATCATTAGGCTTTAATTCTATTTCCTTTTTTTCTTGAGCATATGGCATATTCCCAGATTCTAAAAAATGAATTTCTATACCTTCATTCCTATGCCAATCTAAACCCCAATCCTGTGGTTCATTGGCATTCCAATAACCAATACTATTTAATCCTAAAGTGTCTTCGTTCAGCCTGTCTCCAGGATATGTATATCTTGCGAGCGCTTTAAAACTTACTTTTTTCCTTTTTACCGCATCAATTAATGGCAAACAAGTATCCGCATGATAGATAATGCCATCAGCTTCAAAAGGCGCTATATTTTGTATATTTATCTTCACTGAAAAAAATTGAACAAGTTTAGAATGCAAATTAACTAATTTGCCGATAAATGCGTAATTTTAATATCTTTTTATCACCAAATAGATAAATAAACTAATAAAATTTTAATGATAATGAACAACAACAATTTAAACTCTACTGAAATAGAATATGATGCTATTGTAGTTGGCACTGGTATTTCTGGAGGATGGGCTGCAAAAGAACTTTGTGAAAACGGTTTAAAAACATTAGTTCTTGAAAGAGGGAGAATGGTAAAACATATTGAAGATTACCCTACTGCTAATATGGACCCATGGGATTTTCCAAATGGTGGCGTAGCTTCAAAGGAGACTAAAGAACGTATGCCTAAACAACATAGAACAGGATATGTTACTCAAGAAGCTCGCAAACATTTTTTTGTAGATGATTTAAAACACCCTTATAATGAAGATAGGCGGTTTGATTGGATACGTGGATATCATGTAGGAGGACGTTCATTAATGTGGGGAAGACAAAGTTATAGACTAAGTGATATTGATTTTGAAGCTAATAAAAAAGATGGTATTGCCGTTGATTGGCCAGTAAGATATAAAGATATTGAACCTTGGTATGACAAAGTAGAGGAGTTTATTGGTGTAAGTGGTGAAAATTTAGGATTAGAAGTATTACCAGACCAAAAACTTTTAAAACCCATGAACCTTAATTGTGTCGAAGAACATTTAAAATCTAAGATTTCTGAAAGTTTTGAAGATGGAAGATTATTAACCATTGGCAGAACAGCACATATTACTGAAGGTACCAAACCTGGTTTAGGTAGAAGTACGTGCCAATATAGAAATAGATGCATGAGAGGTTGTCCATTTGGAGCTTACTTTAGCAGTAACTCTTCAACACTACCTGCTGCCGAAGCTACTGGTAATATGACCTTAAGACCAAACTCTATAGTACATGAAGTCATTTATGATGATACTACCAAAAAAGCTATTGGCGTAAAAGTTATTGATGCTGAAACAAAAGAAATTTTTGTATATAAAGCCAAAGTTATTTTCTTATGCGCGTCAGCAATTGCATCAGCAGCTATACTATTACAATCAAAATCTGAGCGTTTTCCAAATGGTTTAGGCAATGATAGTGGTGAGCTAGGACATAATATTATGGATCATCATTTTAAAGTAGGCGCAAGAGCTAAAGCTGTTGGTTTTGAAGATAAGATAAATAAAGGTAGAAGAGCTAATGGCATTTATATTCCCAGATTTAGAAATTTAGGTGGCAATACTGATGTAAAAGAATTTAAAAGAGGTTATGGCTACCAAGGTGGCGCAAGCAGATCTAATATTTCTGAAATGGTTGCTGAATTAAAATATGGACCAAAACTAAAAGAAGCAATTTTAAAACCTGGAGAGTGGTCTATTAATCTTTTAGCATTTGGTGAAACACTTCCAGACCATAGTAACAGAATGTACTTAGACTATGAAAAACTTGACGAATGGGGTTTACCTACCGTAACTTTTGATGCAGATTTTGGTGAAAATGAACTCGCAATGCGAAAAGACATGCGAAAGCAAGCTGTAAAAATGCTTGAAGCCGCAGGTTTTAAAGATGTTGAAGGATACGATGAAATTGAAGGGAGAGCAATGGGTTTAGGCATCCACGAAATGGGAACAGCTAGAATGGGACATGACCCTAAAACTTCGGTTTTAAATAAATACAATCAAATTCATGCATGTACAAATGTATATGTTACCGATGGTGCATTTATGACATCGGCAGCATGCCACAACCCCTCTTTAGGTTATATGGCTTTCACTGCAAGAGCTGCCAATCATGCAGCAGAAGAGCTTAAAAAAAATAACGCATAAAACTTGAAAAGATGAAAAGAAGAGATGCATTAAAAAACTTAGGACTAGCAACAGGCTTTTTTGTTGCAACACCAACAATTATTGGTTTATTACAAAGTTGTACTAGTGAGGTTAAAAATTGGATACCAGAATTTTTAACTACTGATCAAGGTGTAGCTTTGGCTAAACTAGTTGATATCATTTTACCGAAAACAGACAATCTACCAGCAGCAACAGAGCTAAACGTCCCTCAATTTATAGACAAATATATGAATGAAGTTTTGGATGATGAGGAGCAAATAAAATACAAGTCTGCTTTTGCAAATATGATGACTATGATTAAACCAAATACTGAAGAAAGTATAGAGCATGTTTCAGAAGATGCTTATAAAATACTTTTAGACAAACACATGCTTGTAAAAGATGAAATTGATGAAGAAAGAGAAGAAAATCCAGAATCTTTAGAATTAACAAAATCAGAATTTCTGAACAGTATTAAATGGATGACTATAAACGCATATTTAACTACAGAACAAATTGGTGAAAATGTATTGGTTTATGATCCAGTTCCATCTCAATATTACTGTGGTAATCTTCAAGAATTAACTGGAGGAAAATCGTATTCTTTATAAAAAATTTGAACATATGAAACGATACTCAATAGTCATTTTTACTATTATACTATTTGTAAACTTCAACTGTAAAAAAACAGAAAAAAAAACTGAAAATTGGGTAAAAATATTCAACGGTAAAGACTTAAACGATTGGACCATTAAAATAAATGGTTTCGAACTTAATGATAATTATAATAATACTTTTAGGGTTGAAAATGAAGTTATAAAAGTATCATATGATCAATATGATACTTTTACCAACCAATTTGGGCATTTATTCTACAAAACTCCTTTTTCAAATTATAGATTCCGTTTACAATACAGATTTACTGGTGAACAAGCTAGAGGCGGACAAGGTTGGGCCACAAAAAATAGTGGCATCATGATACACTGTCAAGACCCAAAAAGCATGCTAGTTAACCAAGGTTTTCCAATATCTTTAGAAGTACAACTGCTTGGTGGTGTTAAAGAAAATGAACCTCGCTCCTCAGGCAATCTTTGTACACCAGGCACACATGTTACTATGAATGAAAAAATGATAACTGAACATTGTATTAAAGCAAATTGTAAAACGTATTACGGTGAGGAATGGATAACTGCTGAAGTTTTAGTTAATAACGATTCTATTACACATTATATTGATGGAATACCCGTAATATCGTATGCTAACCCCATTATTGGTGGCGAATTTTTAGATACAACTTCTCAGGAAATTCAAGCTAAAAATGGACAACCATTAAAAGGCGGTTATATTTCTTTACAAAGTGAGAGTCATCCTATTGAATTTAGAAATATTGAAATACTTAAATTATAAATTTTCATAATATTAAATCTTTTAAAAATGAATAAAAAGCCTTCCAATAGCAGACGATCATTTATTAGAAATACAGCACTAACAACCCTAGGTATTTCAATCATTCCGCGCCACGTTATGGGAAAAGGTTTTATAGCACCAAGTGATAAGCTTAATATAGCCGTTGTAGGTGCCGGTGGTAAAGGCTATTCGGATATGATGAATGTTTGGAATAATGGCGCATCTAATATTGCAGCCATTTGTGATGTAGATTGGAACAGAGCTGCCAATGCTTTTACTCAATTTCCAAAAGCTAAACAATTTAAAGATTATAGAAAATTATTAGAAGATTCAAATGATATTGATGCGGTTACCGTATCTACCCCAGACCATACCCATGCCGTTATTACACTGGCTGCAATGCAATTAAATAAAGATGTGTATGTGCAAAAACCATTAACTCACAGCATATACGAAGCTAGAGTGCTAACTGAAGCTGCAATTAAATACAAAATTGTTACTCAAATGGGTAACCAAGGCGCTTCAGGCAAAGGTGTTCAAACCATGATAGACTGGTTTGATTCCGGAATTATTGGCACTGTAAAAGAAGTGCATGTTTGGACTAACAGACCTGTTTGGCCTCAAGGTATAAAAACACCAACTGATAAGCCTACTATACTAGACAATTTGGATTGGGATACTTGGGTAGGGCCTTCACAATGGGTTGATTATCATCCATTATATCATCCTTTTAAATGGCGCGGATGGTGGAATTTTGGCACTGGCGCACTTGGAGATATGGGTTGCCATTTAATGGATCCTCCTTACCGTGTTTTAGGTTTAGGTTATCCAACTGAAGTTGAAAGCAGCGTAGGATCGATTTTTACTCAAGATTGGACACCAGATTATTATCCAGAATCCTGTCCGCCTTCATCAAGAACACAATTAAAATTTGAAGCAACAGAGAAAAATCCTTCAACTGTTAAATTGAATTGGACAGATGGTGGGCTAAGACCTTTTCATCCAGATCTTATCCCTGCAGATCATCAAATTGGCGATGATGATAGCTCAAATGGTGTTATGATGATAGGCGAAAAAGGCATCATGACGTGTGGCACCTATGGAAGAAGTCCTAAAATATATCTTAACTCTGGCGAAATCATTTTACCTGAGAATGATGAAACTGAGCAAGAAAACCAACTTCCTGAAAATGGACATCCAACAAAATGGGTTGAAGCTTGTAAAGCTGGATATGGAAGTGAGACTCATAAAGCACTAACCTCTTCTTTTGATTTTGCTGGACCTTTAACAGAATCAATATTAATGGGTAATTTAGCCATAAGAAGTTATAATCTTAGAGAGGAAACCAAAAACAATAGATTCGTATATCCTGGAAGAAAAAAACTGCTTTGGGATGGCACAAATATGAAAATAACAAATTTTGAAGACGCTAATCAATTTGTAAAAAGAGACTATCGTGAAGGTTGGAATTTAAACTTTTAGCTAGTTTTTTTTAATTGAAACATCAAGGCTATGGCTGCTAAAACTAAGCCTAAAAATTCTCTAGTACCTTCTAAATAAGGTTTTTGATAAACCATTTCACCAAAAACTTCTGATTTATTTTCAATTTGTAACCATTCAAAAAAATATTGAATATAAAACCCCGAATAGATTAATAATCCTAAAACCATAATCCAAATTAAAGGCTTTGGTAATGCCTTAAAAATTGCAATTAAAGAAATTAAAGCAACAAATCCGTAAATCAAAAACCAATGGAAAGGATCTGGGTCATTTAATTGAAATACCGCAAATAATGTAAATAAAACAAATAATATAATATTTATAAGCTTCTTTTTCATGTTTTGGAAGGTTTCAAGTTCAAATTTAATAAATCTTTTTTTTACTAATAAATATTATCAGCTTTTGAATTAAAGAATCATTGGAGTTATCTGGATATATTTTATAAATTTGCCCTTTAACAAAAAATTTTAAATCATTTATTACCCCATTTTTATTATGAATAAAATTAAACTACTTTTTTTAGTTTTCGTATTTTCAACTTTCTTTTTATCAGCTCAAACTACTTTAAATGGTAGCGTAAAAAATTTGAAAGGTGAAGCTCTTGAAGGTGCAACAATTTCATTAATTCCAACAAGTTTTTACAGTGTCACTAACTCGAATGGGAATTTTGAAATTCAAAATCTACCTACTGGCAACTATACAATAATTATCACATACTTGGGTTATAAAACAATAAACGAAAGTTTTGATTTCAAAGAAAAAAATAAAACCTTAAATTTTGTTTTACAAGAAGATTTATTAAACCTACAAAGTATCGTAGTAACTGGCACCTTCGACCCAAGAGTTAAATTAGAATCTACTACATCAATTAGTATTCTTAATTCAAAAACTGTACTTCAAACGTTTCCTCAGGGAACAGCTAGTTTACTTCAAAATATTCCAGGTACTTTTACTGATGCCTCTGCAGGCGAAGTTTTCACAAAAGTATATAGCCGAGGTGTTTCAGCTTCAGCTGAAGATGATATGGGTTGGTATTACACATCATTACAAGAGGACGGACTTCCTGTGAGTTTAGTTCAACACTCCTATTATAGTCCAGACCTTTTCCATAGAGTTGATTTAACAACAAAAAACGTTGAAGCTATTAGAGGCGGAAGTTCATCAATAACAGCACTTAATGCGCCAGGAGGGATATTTAATTTCATCTCTCATGGAACTAGAAATGATTTTGGAGGAGACTTTCAAATATCTGGCGGATTACAAGGTGAAGAAAATGCATTATTTAAAGTTGACGCAAATTTTGGTAGTTCATTAGGAAATAATTGGTTTATAAATGCTGGTGGGCATTACAGACAAGATGATGGTGCGAGAAATACAAACTTCACTTTCAGTAAAGGTGGACAATTCAAATTTAATGTTATTAAAAAAAATGAAAGGGGTTATCTGAAGTTTTATGGTAAAATTTTAGATGATTACACAAACAGATGGACTGGTGTTGCAGCAACTAATTGGAACAATCCTACACCTGCTTTTGGTCAAAATTTTAATTCTACATCGTTACTGATGCCAGGTTTTTCAGGAAATATTCCTGATGGAAGATCACTAAATAATAATACCACAAATAGTTTTGATCCCTCACAAGGTGTTCATGCTAAAGATTTAGCTTTTGGGTTTGATATTTCACAAGATTTAGAAAATAATTGGTCTGTAAAAAATAATATAAAAATTTCCTCTAAAAATGCTAACTGGCAAACTTCAATAAGTAATGCTTTTGTTTCTCTTGATAATCCTTTAGCCTATTTTATTAGTGGCGCCGATTTTCCAATAGGCCAAGTAGTTTTCAGAGACACGCAATCTGGCGAAGAATTAGCTAGAATAAATAATTCAGGGATTTTATCAGGACAACCCATTCAATATCTTGGAACGGAAACCTTGCCAAATGATGCTATAATGGGTACATCAGCTTGGTATAAAGATAATAGTGCCGATGAATTGATGAACCAATTTATCTTAAGAAAAGAATTGCAAAACCACAATATAACAACAGGTTTTTCTTTAGGCCTGTCGGACACATCTATATTTACTCAAGGCACTTTTGCTTATGTAACTTATGAGCCTAACCCTAAAATGTTACAAGTTACTCTTGAAAATCCTGGAGATCCTGTAATAGCTTTATCTGACGTTAATGGACTAAGTAATTATGGTGGATTATTTTTTGTGAATGCTGAAGCAAAAGTGAGTCAATTAGCTACGTTTATTAATGATAGATGGAAGATTTCTGATAACATCCACCTAGATTTAGGTGTTCGATATGAGTCCATTAAACATAAAGGAAGTAAAGATCGTTTTGCGCCTTTTTCTCAAAATGGTGGTTTAGACGGCGATAATACAACAGCGTATGATAATAGTATTATAGCTCCTACAGGACAAAAAGACAACTTTAATTACACCTACAACTATGTATCTTTTTCTGGAGGCTTGAATTATAAGATTAATGAAGAAGCTACTCTTTTTACAAGATTTTCTCTAGGAAACAAAGCCCCTGAACTAAATTATTATTTTAACAATTTTTCAAATGTTCCCATAAATCAAAAAGGAGCCGTTCAAAAAATAACTCAATTAGAAATAGGCACTAAATGTAACCTTAAAGATTTCTCATTTACAACAACTGCTTTTTGGAGTGAGTTAGATAATATTGGAATAGCTAATTTTGAATTTGATTCTGACGATAATAGTATTTTCTATACTCCAATTCAGTTTAATACTTCCAGAACAATTGGTCTTGAATGGGAAAGTGTTTTTTCTCCAATTGAAAACTTCACTTTTCGTTTCAATGGTATCATTCAAAATCCGAAAGCAACAGATTGGAAAATCTATAATGCTGCAGGATCTGTTAATGTAAGTGATGACACCATTGAAAATTTCTCAGGCAACACATTACCTTTTAACCCTAGATTAATGTTTAACTTAAGTCATGAATATCAAAAAAACAAAATAAGTGCATTTTTTAAATGGCAATTTATGGGAAAACGTGAAGGTAATGTTGCCAACGGATTTAAACTTCCAGCTTACAGTATTTTTAATTTAGGTTTTGGATATGAAATAACTAAAAAATTATCTACTAACTTATTAGTAAACAATGTTTTTAACTCTGAAGGGCTAGCGAATTTCTTTGGAGAAAACAGCTTTGGAGCTAATGCTAATGGTGCAACTCCTGAATTTATTCAAGCAAATCCTGATGCTAGTTTTGTTGTAGTTCCAGTGCTTCCAAGAGGAACATTGTTAAGATTAAATTATAAAATTTAAAAATAAAAAACCTCAAAAGCTATATCTTTTGAGGTTTTTAAAATATAATTTTCTTTACACTTATTCCACAATAAATTTTCCTTTCATCAAACCAGAATGACCAGGAAAACTACATAAAAAATCATAAATTCCAGCTTCAGGCACATCAAACTCAATCGATGTTACTTGCCCGCCACCAATAAGATCTGTGTGAGCTATAATGTCTTGAGAATTTTTAGGGATGTATTTGTTTTCTCTTTCTACAGCAGCTTTAGCAGAAAACTCTAATAAATCAACACCCTGTTTTAGTATCACAACATTATGTCCCATAACGTTAATATCAAGTTTTCCAACGTGCCTAAGTGTTAGTTTTACTTTTTTACCTGCCTTTGCTTTAATTTCTTTTGTATTAAATTGCATCAAATCGTTGGATGTAATAACAATATTCCCTGAGTTATTTTCAGCTTCTTTTAAATCTGCCTTTCCTTCAGGGTAAGCTACTTTTTCATAAGTAAATCCTTCTTTCTTTTTTTCTTCTTTACCGCCACAATTAAACATTAAAGAAGCTAACAAAACGGCTAAAAATTGAATTTTAATAATTTTCATTTTTATGAATTTAATTTATAGTATATAATCTGTACTTATAAAGTTAGATATTTTTTTATCAAGAAGTTCATTTAAAATAGCTTTATTATACTCGTTATCCTTTGAAGCCACAAAAGTCCTTATAGAAAACGAACGTAAGGCATCAAGAACACTTAGCGTACCATAAGCTGAATCCTTTCTTCCTGTAAAAGGGTATACATCTGGACCACGTTGACAAGAACTATTCAAATTTACACGACATACTAAGTTTACTAAAGTATCTATTAAAGGCGCTAGAGTATTAACATTTTTTCCAAATAAACTTACTTGTTGACCATAATTTGATTCTGCCATATCATCTAAAGGCTGGTCTATATCTTTAAAAGAAATCACGGGTACTACAGGTCCAAACTGCTCTTCTGTATAAACTCTCATCTCCTTGTTAACTGGATACAAAACAGCTGGAAAAATAAAATTCTCTATTGTTTCTCCGCCTTTTTCATTAATAATATGGGCGCCCTTTTCAAGCGCATCATCTATTAATTCTTGAATGTACGCTGGTTTTTCAACTTCTGGTAGTGGTGTTAATTTAACACCAGATTCCCAAGGATTTCCATATTTTAATTGATCTACTTTATAAGCAAAACGTCTATTAAATTCCTCTGCAATAGATTCGTGAACATATATCACTTTTAAAGCTGTACAACGCTGTCCATTAAAAGACAAACTTCCGGCAATACATTCATCTACAGCTAAATCCAAATCGGCATCAGGTAAAATGATGGCTGGGTTTTTAGCCTCTAAGCCCAAAACCATTCGTAATCTATTCCCTTTTGGGTGTTGTGATTGTAATGCATTGGCAGATTTACTATTTCCAATTAAAGCCAATACATCTATTTTACCAGATTTCATTATTGGAGAAGCCAGAACTCGACCACGACCATAAATAACATTTACTACGCCTTTAGGAAAACTACTTTGAAAGGCTTCTAATAAAGGAGAAATTAATAACACCCCATGTTTAGCAGGTTTAAACACAACGGTATTCCCCATAATTAATGCAGGAATAAGTAATGTAAATGTTTCATTAAGTGGATAGTTATAAGGCCCTAAACACAAAACAACTCCTAAAGGACCCCTTCTAATATGTGCATATACACCTTCATTTTTTTCAAATTTTGCAGAATCTCTATCTAATTGTTTATAATCCTCAATGGTGTCATTAATATAATCAACCGTTCTATCAAACTCTTTTTCTGAGTCTGGTAAATTTTTACCAATCTCCCACATTAAAAGTTTTACAACTTCTTCGCGTTTAGTTTTCATTTGCTCAACAAACTTTTGCATGCAAGCAATGCGATCTACAACCTTCATGGTAGGCCACAAACCTTGTCCCTTATCATAGGCTTTTAATGCAGAGTTTAATGCCTCCATAGCTTCATCTGCTCCTAAGTCGGGAACCGTTCCAAGTAACGTTGGCTTATATTCAGAAGTTGAAGAAATTGTAGAATAAACTTCTGTACTGTTTCCGCTCCATTGTTTCAATTCACCGGATACTAGATATGTTTTTTGATGTAAAAGAGATTTTATTTTATAAACTTCTGGGATTTCTACAAAGGTGTTTTTCACAGTATACAATTTTAAGTTTAGTTTTTTTAACAAATATAACGTTAAATTACATAACTAAAGTAAGTAAAAAAGGACCATAAAAATACTTATAACCCCGACATTTTTAAAGAAATAAACGAAAACGATTTCGCAGTTTTTATTAAAATTTATACTAAAAATTGAAATAAATCTGGTTTATCATTCAAATAATCACCATAAAAATTACGTTGCTTCATTTTAGTAATAAGTGGTTCAAGATCTTTTACTGATTTTAATTCGATACCCACAACTGCCGACCCATTTTCTCTATTTGTTTTTTTCGCATACTGGAAGTATGTAATATCATCATTTTTACCTAAAATATCAACTACAAACTCTCTTAAAGCACCCGCGCGTTGTGGGAAATTTATAATGAAATAATGTTTTAAATTAGCGTACAAAAGCGCGCGTTCTTTAATCTCGGCCGTTCTAGTAATATCATTATTACTACCACTAACAATACAAATTACATTTTTACCTTTGATAACATCTTGGTAAAAATCTAAGACCGAAATAGAAAGTGCTCCAGCTGGCTCAACTACAATAGCGTCTTTATTATAAAGTTCTAAAATGGTTTCACAAACCTTACCTTCTGGCACTGTTATCATATCAGAAAGGGTTTCTTTACAAATAGCGAAGGTTAAATCGCCCACTCGTTTAACTGCAGCACCATCAATAAATTTTTCTATGTGTATTAACTCTGTATTTTTATTATTTTTAATAGAAACTGTCATGGAAGGCGCACCTTCAGGTTCTACACCTATAATTTTAGTGTTTGGTGATAAGGTCTTAAAAACTGTTGATAACCCTGCTGCTAAACCTCCACCTCCTACGGCTAAAAAAACATAATCAATAGGGACATCGGTTTGCTCTAAAATTTCTAAACCAATGGTAGCCTGACCTTCAATAACTTTTTCATCATTAAAGGGGTGAATAAAGGTTTTTTGTAAGGCTTCGCACTCAAACTTAGCTGCATGATAAGCATCATCAAAAGTATCACCAACTAGCTTGATATCAATAAAATCTTCTCCAAACATTTTTACCTGTTCCACCTTTTGATTTGGTGTTGGAGCAGGCATAAAAATGGTGCCTTTAATTTTTAGTAGTTTACAAGATAAAGCAACCCCTTGAGCATGATTTCCGGCGCTAGCACAAACGACTCCTATAGCAGATTGCTCTTTGGTTAATGAACTAATTTTATTATAAGCACCTCTGATTTTATACGAGCGTACTTGTTGAAGATCTTCTCGCTTAAAAAAAATATTAGCTTGGTATTGTTTTGAATATCTTAAACTATGGTTTAAAGGCGTAACTGCCGATACTTTTTTAATGGTATCGGCAGCTACTTTTATATTATCAATATTAGGAAAATAAGTTTTGTTTTCCTTATTCATAAATTTTTTACTATTTAAACTATAGGCTTCATAGCCGTCATAGATGCTCTTAAGAAAGCTCCTATTTTTTCAACAGGATGGTTTCTTAACGCTTTATTCACCTCTATTAATTTTGCATTATCAACACCTTTCCCGTTATCTTTTGCGTACGCTTTTCCAATAACATCAGTATCAATTTTCTTCATAAAATCTGACAATAAAGGCTTACATGCGTGATCAAATAAATAACAACCATACTCAGCAGTATCAGAAATAACGCTATTCATTTCGTATAACTTACGTCTTGCAATTGTGTTTGCTATAAGTGGTGTTTCATGTAAAGATTCGTAATAAGCAGAAGCATCAATAATACCAGAATCTGTCATAGCTTCAAAAGCCAATTCAACACCCGCTCTTACCATAGCCACCATTAAAACACCATTATCATAATACTCTTGCTCAGAAATCTCAACATTCCCTGCTGGAGTTTTTTCAAAAGCAGTTTCAGCAGTTGCTGCTCTCCAACCCAATAAATCTTTATCATCGTTAGCCCAATCTTGCATCATACCATTCGAGAATTTGCCTTCCATAATATCATCCATGTGTTTTTGGAACAACGGGCGCATGATGTCTTTTAATTCTTCAGACAATTCAAAAGCTTTAATTTTTGCTGGGTTTGAAAGTCTGTCCATCATATTGGTAATTCCACCATATTTAAGACCTTCAGTTACTGTTTCCCAACCGTATTGAATTAATTTTGAAGCATAACCTGCATCTATTCCTTTTTCAATCATCTTATCAAAACAAAGGATAGAACCTGTTTGTAACAAGCCACAAAGAATGGTTTGTTCTCCCATTAAATCAGATTTAACTTCAGCCACAAATGAAGAAGCTAAAACACCTGCTCGATCCCCTCCTGTTGCAGCAGCATAAGCTTTTGCTTGTGCCCACCCTTTTCCTTCAGGATCGTTTTCTTCGTGCACTGCAATTAATGTTGGAACACCAAAACCTCTTTTATATTCTTCTCTTACTTCGGTACCTGGACATTTTGGAGCTACCATAATAACCGTTAAATCTTTACGGATTTGAGTACCTTCTTCAACAATATTAAAACCATGAGAATATGATAACGTAGCTCCTTGTTTCATTAAAGGCATTACTGCTTTAATAACACTTGTATGTTGCTTATCTGGAGTTAGGTTTAAAACTAAATCTGCCGTTGGAATTAATGTTTCGTAAGTACCTACATTGAAACCATTTTCTGAGGCGTTTACATAAGATTTTCTTTTTTCTGCGATAGCTTCAGCTCGCAAAGTATAAGAAATATCTAAACCAGAATCTCTCATATTTAAACCTTGGTTAAGGCCTTGAGCACCACAACCAACTATTACAATTTTTTTTCCTTTTAAAACATTTACACCATCTTCAAACTCTGAAGAATCCATAAATCTACACTTCGATAATTGATTTAATTTATCTCTTAACGATAACGTGTTAAAATAATTTCCCATTTTTAATTTTAATTATTATTAATTATTGAATGCCATAAGCATTTCACTTATTTTCATTTCGTCTTTTGTAACAGCTATACGTCCTGCGCGGACAAATTGCATAATCCCAAAAACGTTTAAATCGCGTCTTAAAGATTCAATTTCGTTTCTTCTACCAGATTTTTCAAGTACAAAAAACTCTTTATTTACTGTAACAATTCTGGAGTTACTTTCTTTGATAATATTTTGAATTTGAGGTTCTTCAAAAAGTAAAGAAGATTTTATTTTAAACATACATGATTCTGTATAAATAGTTTCTTCATCTGTATGAAAATATGCTTTAATAACCTCAACTTGCTTTTCAAATTGCCCAACAATCTTTTTAGCTTGTTCTTCTGTAATATTAACAACAATAACAAATCTATTAACACCTTCAATTTCTGATTGCGAAGTTGTTAAACTTTCAATATTTATATGTCTGCGTTGAAAAATTGCCGATATACGATTTAATAAACCGATGTTATTTTCGGTATAAATAGATATGGTAAATGTTTTTATGTCTTCGTTCATTACTTGTGAGATAAGAGAGAAGAGAAATAAGAGAAAAGATTTTGTGCTATTTATATTTATTTAATCTCTCAGTTCTAATTTCTTGATTCTTTATTCTATTTTTTTATTTAACTTAATCTTATATCTGAAACCGATGCTCCAGCAGGAATCATTGGGAATACATTATCTTCTTTTTCTACACAAACTTCTAAAAAATAAGATTCTTTTGAAGCTATCATTTCTTTCACTGCATCAGCTAATTCTTCACGTTTTGTTACTTTCTTAGCTTTGATATAATACCCTTCTGCTATGGCTACAAAATTTGGATTTGTCATTTCGGTTGAAGCATAACGTTTATCAAAAAACAACTGTTGCCATTGACGCACCATTCCTAAAAACTCATTATTTAAAACCACAATTTTAACAGCTGCTTTTTGCTGAAAAATAGTACCTAATTCTTGAATAGTCATTTGGTAACCACCATCACCTATAATAGCAACAACCTCTCTTTCTGGAGCTGCCATTTTTGCTCCAATAGCAGCTGGAAGTGCAAACCCCATTGTGCCTAAGCCACCTGAAGTAATATTACTTTTAGTTATGTTAAAGTCGGCATAACGACAAGCAATCATTTGATGCTGACCTACATCAGATACAATAGCTGCGTTTCCTTTTGTTTCAATATTTATTTGTTTTAATACCTCCCCCATTGTTAATCCTTCTTTGGTTGGAGAAATATCATCTTTAATTACTTTTTCAAATTCAATGTCATATAAATCATTAAATTTTTGTAACCAAGATTCATGAGAATTTGTATTGAGCAATGGTAATAATTGCGTTAAACTATCTTTAGAATCTCCAATAACTGCCACATCTGTTTTTACATTTTTATCTACCTCAGCTGGATCAATTTCAAAATGAATAATCTTAGCTTGTTTTGCGTAGGTGTTTAAACTACCTGTAACACGATCATCAAATCGCATCCCTATTGCTATAAGCACATCGCACTCGTTTGTTAATCTATTAGGCGCATAATTTCCGTGCATCCCAACCATACCAATATTTAAAGGATGTGATGTTGGAATTGCTGAAGCACCAAGAATGGTCCAAGCAGCTGGTATGCCTGCTTTTTCAATAACTGCTTTTAATTCATTTTCAGCTTGTCCTAAAATAACGCCTTGACCCCAAACTATCATTGGTTTTTTAGCAGCATTAATCAAATCTGCTGCAGCTTTAACCGCATCTGGTTTAGTTTTTGGTACAGGAATATAACTTCTAATACCTGTACATTTTTTATATTGAAAATCAAGCTCAGAGACTTGAGCATCTTTAGTAATATCAATTAAAACTGGTCCTGGTCGACCACTTTTTGCAATGTAAAACGCTTTTGCTAAAACTTCTGGAATTTCAGAAGCTTTGGTAACTTGATGATTCCATTTTGTAACTGGAGTTGATATACCAACTATATCGGTTTCTTGAAATGCATCGCTTCCTAATAGATGAGAAAACACCTGACCTGTAATACACACCATTGGTGTTGAATCTATTTGAGCATCTGCAATCCCTGTAATAAGGTTAGTAGCTCCAGGTCCTGATGTAGCCATGGCTACACCTACTCTACCAGAAATACGCGCATACCCTTGTGCAGCATGCGTTGCACCTTGTTCGTGGCGTGTTAACACATGATGGATTTTATCTCTGTATTTATATAATTCATCATAAACAGGCATAATAGCACCTCCTGGATATCCATAAAGTATATCTACACCTTCTGCTATTAAACATTTAATAATAGCCTCACTACCTGTGATTCGCTCTGTTTTATTTATCACTTCTTCAGTGTTATTTAATGTTTGTGTTTTCATACCCACACTATTTATTTTTCCTTTAAAGGGAAATTTAAAAATTTATTTAGAATGCATCGGTTACACAACCTTTTGAAGCTGATGCTACCGTTTTTGCATATTTATATAATATTCCTTTTTTATGTTTTAATTCTGGAGCGACCCATTGTGCTTTTCTTTCAGCTAACTCCTCATCAGAAATTAATACATTTATTGAATTGTTTTTAGCACTAATTCTAATTTTATCACCAGTTTTTAGTAATGCAATATTACCACCTGATTGTGCTTCTGGTGTAATATGCCCTACAACAAAACCATGTGTTCCACCTGAGAAACGACCATCAGTTATTAATGCCACAGTTTTTCCTAAACCCGCACCCATAATTAATGAGGTTGGCTTCAACATTTCTGGCATTCCGGGTCCACCTTTAGGACCAACATAACGTATAACAACAACATCACCTTTTTCTACTTCTCCATTTGAAATACCTGTATTTGCAGCTTGTTCTCCATCATAAACTACAGCTTTTCCTTCAAACAACAATCCTTCGTTACCAGAAATTTTTGCTACAGCACCTTCTTCAGCTAAATTTCCATAGAGAATCTGCAAGTTTCCAGAAGATTTTAAAGCGTTTTCTTTTTGGTAAACAATATCTTGTTCTTCAAACTCAATAGCCTCAACATCCGCTAAATTTTCTGCTAGTGTTTTACCCGTAACTGTCATACAATCTCCATGTAAATACCCATTTTCTAATAAATATTTCATGATTGCAGGAATCCCTCCAATGCTATGAACATCTTCCATCAGATATTTGCCACTTGGTTTTAAATCTCCAATTAAAGGTGTTTTATCGCTTACATGTTGAAAATCTTCTAGAGTAAAATCAATATCGGCAGCATGTGCAATAGCTAAAAAGTGCAATACAGCATTTGTAGAACCGCCAAGTGCGTTAACTAAAGTAACAGCATTCTCTATTGACTTTTTAGAAATAATATCTAAAGGTTTTAAATCTAACTCTAAAAGGTTTTTTATAGCTATTGCTGTTCTCTCGCTTTCAGATAATTTATTAGGGTTTTCTGCAGGAATAGAGGAGTTATAAGGTAATGCAAAACCCATACACTCAATAGCTGAAGCCATCGTATTAGCAGTATACATCCCACCACAAGCTCCTGCACCAGGAATGGCTCTTTTTATAATTTCTTTGTACTCAGCTTCATCAATTTCTCCTGCAACTTTTTGCCCTAAAGCTTCAAAAGCTGATACAATATTTAGTTTTTTACCTTTATAAGAGCCAGAGGCTGTAGAACCACCATACATCATTATTGAAGGTCGATTTAAACGCAACATAGAAATTATTGCCCCTGGCATATTTTTATCACAACCAACAATGGCAATCAACGCATCATAGCTTTGTGCGTTCATGACAGTTTCAATAGAATCTGCAATAATATCTCGAGAAACCAATGAATAATTCATACCCGATGTCCCCATTGAAATTCCATCTGAAACTCCAATAGTATTAAACCCTAAACCAACTAAACCCGCAATGTTACATTCAATTTTAACTTCGTCTTTCAAACGGTTTAAATGCATGTTACAAGGGTTTCCATCATATCCTGTACTAGCAATACCCACTTGCGCTTTATTCATATCTTCATCAGATAAACCTGCAGCATACAACATGGCTTGTGATGCTGGTTGAGATTCATCTTGAGTTAATCTTTTACTGTGTTTATTAAGTTCTTTCATATTGTATTGCAAAAATTTTAAAATTGGCCAGTTTTCATTTTTTAATACTCATTTATTCAATAATTATAAAAAAAAGTCCAAATAAGATTCGAAATTAATTTATTAGGTTTTTACATATTATATTGTAAACATTTTAAGGTTAAATTCACAAGGTTAAATTTTAATTTAAAAAATTGAATATCAACAACTTAAACTTATTTTTTTATGATGTTCAAAAATCAAAAAATAATAAACAAAAATCATATTTTACAGAAAGTGGCTTTTTCAAAATTATTTAATTTGAAATTTACAACTTATAAACTATATAAATTAATTAGTGCGTTACTCATTGAGCTTATAGTTGAAATAAACTTTATATTTGGAAAGCGTCAATATTAGACTCCATTTTTAATTGCTAATTTTTTATTAAAAAACCAAAATAAAACACTCATTTTCTTTTATTTTTTTACTTTTGCTATTAAGAAATAATAGAGGAAAGATTTGACTGATTGCAACCTCTTTATACTTAATTTTATTAAGTGTAAATAAAAATGCTAAAGGCAGTGTAAACTTCCTTCGACGTTATCGTCAAATCTTTGGTAAAATTTAAAATATGGCTTATTTATTCACTTCAGAAAGTGTTTCTGAAGGACACCCTGATAAAGTGGCAGATCAAATTAGCGATGCCCTAATTGACAATTTTTTAGCATTTGATAAAGAATCAAAAGTAGCTTGTGAAACTTTAGTTACTACCGGACAAGTAGTTCTTGCTGGAGAAGTAAAATCTAATACTTATCTAGATGTTCAAAAAATAGCAAGAGATACAATAAACAAAATTGGTTATACTAAAGGAGAATATATGTTTGATGGAAATTCTTGCGGTGTACTTTCTGCTATCCACGAACAATCTGATGATATAAATCGAGGAGTTGATAGAGCTAGCAAAGAAGAACAAGGAGCTGGAGACCAAGGTATGATGTTTGGTTACGCAACAAACGAAACTGAAAACTTTATGCCTTTAGCTTTAGATTTATCGCATAGGATTTTAAAAGAATTAGCTGAATTGCGTCGTGAGAATAAAGAGATTAACTACTTGAGACCTGATTCAAAAAGTCAAGTAACTATTGAATATAGCGATGATAATATTCCACAACGTATTGATGCCATTGTTGTATCTACCCAGCATGATGATTTTGCTGATGACGAAACTATGCTTTTAAAAATAAGAAAAGATATTGTAGATATTTTAATACCCAGAGTTGTTGCAAAACTTCCAGAGCAAATTCAAGTATTATTCAATGATGATATTATATATCACATTAACCCAACAGGTAAGTTTGTAATTGGAGGACCACATGGTGATACTGGCTTAACTGGACGAAAAATTATTGTTGATACTTATGGTGGAAAAGGAGCTCATGGAGGCGGTGCATTTTCTGGTAAAGACCCGAGTAAAGTTGATAGAAGTGCCGCTTATGCTACACGACATATTGCTAAAAACCTTGTTGCTGCTGGTGTTGCTGATGAAATTTTAGTACAAGTAAGTTATGCTATTGGTGTGGTTGAGCCTATGGGTATTTTTATTGATACTTATGGCACATGCCCTTTTAATATGACGGATGGTGAGATTGCTGAAAAAGTTTCCGAAATTTTTGATATGCGCCCTTTTGCAATTGAAGAACGTTTAAAATTACGCTCGCCAATATACAGTGAAACAGCTGCTTATGGCCATATGGGACGCACAAACGAAACAGTAACTAAAACATTTTCTCAACCAATGGGTGAAACCATAACAATAGAAGTAGAGTTATTTACTTGGGAAAAATTAGATTATTTAGACAAAGTAAAAGAGGTATTTGGCTTATAATTTACAAGTCTTTCAAGCACTTTTTTTTGAATGAAAATTGAAAATGTCTGTCGGGTTATTTTAGTTCTAACCTTTTAAATACTAATTTTCAACCATGGAAACCATCAAACAGGTTACAAAAAAATTACAACGTGCAACAGCCGAAGCTATTAAACAGTTTTCCATGATAGAAGCTGGCGATCGTATTATGGTATGCCTTTCAGGAGGAAAAGATAGTTACACCTTGCTAGAAATGATGCTATATTTCCAAAAGGTAGCTCCTATTTCTTTTGATATTATAGCTGCAAATTTAGATCAAAAACAACCTGGATTCCCCGTTGATGTATTACCAAATTACTTAAACAATTTAGGCGTAAACTATAAAATTATAGAGAAAAACACCTATAAAATTGTAATGGAGAAAACACCTGAAGGAAAAACTACTTGTAGTTTATGTTCCAGATTAAGACGTGGTACTCTTTATGAAGCTGCTAGAAACTTAAATTGCAATAAACTAGCACTTGGGCATCACAGAAACGATATTTTAGAAACATTTTTTCTTAATTTATTTTTTGCTGGAAAAATAGAAACTATGCCTCCAAAATTCAGAAATGATGCAGGAGATTTAATCGTGCTAAGGCCCTTAGCTTTCTGTAGCGAAAGTGACATTGAAACTTTTTCTAGAATGAAAGAGTTCCCAATTATACCTTGTAATTTATGTGGTTCGCAAGAAAATTTACAACGTAAAAAAGTAAAGCAAATGATTACCGATTGGGATACCGAGTATCCAGATAGAAGTTCTACAATGATGCATGCTTTACAAAATGTGTATCCTTCTCACCTTTTGGACCATAATATTTACAACTTTGATTTACTTGAAACCAAAATAGAAGAAAAACAACTTTCTTAAGTTTTATAATTTATTCTAAAAATTTAAAAAATCTTTAAAAAAAGACAAGCTAAGAATAGCTTTTTTTTTAAAGATTTTTTTTTATGTGGAGAGGAGGATTTCAAACCGCGGAAGGTTTGTCAACAGATTTTCACTGTGCCCCCCT